>JAUXOH010000328.1 GCA_030682505.1 Candidatus Didemnitutus sp.
CATGACCCCGACAAAAAGAATCACGGTTCTGCTGGCCGAAGATCACGTCGTGGTGCGGCTGGGCCTGCGCGCACTGTTGGAGGCCGACGGCCACTTCATCGTGGTCGGTGAGGCACGGACGGGCCGCGAGGCGGTGGCCATGGCGCGGGTGTTGCAGCCCGATGTCATCGTGATGGACATCGCCATGCCGGTGCTCAACGGCCTGGAGGCCACGCGGCAAATTCTGGCGGAAAACCCCACGGCGCGGGTGCTGATCCTTTCCGCGCACAGCGATGACGAGTATATCGCGAGCATGACGGCCGTCGGCGCGCAGGGCTTTCTGGAAAAGCAGACCTCGGCCGAGGTGCTCACCGCGGCGATCCAGGAGATCGCCCAGGGACGTTCATTCTACAGCCCGACGATAGCCAAGCGATTGGTCCGGGACAAAGATCGCTCGCGCGGACAGGATGGGGTGACGAGATCCGAACGCAACCGGTTGACCCAACGTGAGTCCGAAGTGCTCCAGCTCGTCGCGGAAGGCCATGCCAACAAGCAGATCGCGGTGACCCTCGGTATCAGCATCAAGACGGTCGAGAAACATCGGCAGCACCTGATGGACAAACTCAACATCCACGACACGGCGGGGCTCACGCGCCATGCGATTTCCGCCGGGGTCATCGAATGCACGGTCAAGGTGACCATCATCTGACCGGGCGATCTGGTGGCGGGTTGTTGCGTGTAGTTGCGCCCCCGCGCAACGTGGCTTCGCCCGCGCTGAGGTAGGTTGCGCCCTCGCGGCGCAACGTGGCGCGGCCAGCGCGCCACCTACGGGGAACGAATCACCGTCGGGGGAAGGTAGGTTGCGCGCTCGCCGCGCAACGGATCGGGAAAAATGAACGTGGCGTGGCCAGCACGCCACCTACGGGAGGGCGCTCAACCAGCGGGGAGGGCGCGAGCCGGACCGCGTGGTCGGGCTCTGCACGCCAACACGTTCACAGCGCCCGCTGCCAACGGCACCATCTGTACCGGTTCACCAAAGGGAAAAACCCGGATTCACCGGGGTCACCCCGGATACGTTGATCACCCCATAGCGATCCCCTCCGCGAGCGCCTATGCTGTCACCATGGACAAAACTATGTCCGGCCAGTTCTCCAAAGAATGATCCCAATGAAAAAATACCAAACACTCTTGCTTTCGGCACTCGTTGCTCTCGGTGGCGTCAACGCAGGGGCGCAGACGAACAACATCTCCTCGCTTGCCATCACGACCGGTGTCGTCGCGGTCACGCCGCGAATCGGACCCAACACGACCCCGCTCAATAACCAGCCCGTCGGCAATACTCTCGCCGGCATGGCCTATGCAGCCGGCAACATTCCCGGTGCGGCCGATACCTCCATCTCGTTCTTCACGCTCACCAGCGTGGCGATTCCGGGCGGAATCGGCAACCCGGCCGACGCCTTCACGAGTTATGGCACGCTCATCGGCCCCCCGACCGTTTATGGAAGTTATGCTGATGTCTCCGCCAAGCTTTTGTCGGACAACTATGCGGGCCTGACGTTCGCCGCACCGAATCTCTACCCCGGGGGACCGGCGCCGCTCACGTCCAGCGGATTCTACATGATCCACCACGCGACCAATGGCACGGATTACCTCTCCGCCATCGTTCCACTGACCGGCGGCAATAGCGATGTCGTGAACCTCAAGCCCATGTCTTGGGCGGGCGGCTCGGCCGCCACGGGAGCAAACACGGGCCTCAACGGATTCTTTGCGCTGGCTTTTGCCGGCCCCCAGCCGACCGGACTCTACAACGCCAATGATTTCTATTATTTCCGGACCGACGGTGCCACCACCCGGTTTGGTTATGTGATTCCGGCGCTGACAAGCGGCTACCTCGATACGATTAATCTTAACACCGCCGTGGGCGGTTTTGGCGTCGGCGGCTACACCACGCTGGCCTTTTCCGACACCGCGATCGGTGGCTACGCGGTCAACCAATTCTATTATCTTCGAACGGACAGCGGCACGGGCGGCACGGGCCATACCATCCTCGGCCGACTGGACACGAATCCCGCGGCCCGGACCATTTCCGACATCGCCAATCTCGGTGGCACCTACAAATCCCTTGTCTTTGCTGCTGATGCCACCGGTGCGGCCGGCGCGTGGGGCATCAACCAGTTTTATGTCACCGGCACGCGCGCGTTGACCGGCCAATCGGTCAGCTTCGCGGCCATCGCCGACCAGGCGACCGGCGTGAGCTTCACCGTCAGTCCTTCGGCCAGCTCCGGCTTGGCGATGACCCTCGCGGTCGTGGCCGGCTCGACCGGCGCGGCTTCAATCAGCACTCCCGTCGGTGGCGTCTTCACGGTCACCCCGACCGCGCCCGGTGTGATCACGCTGCAAGCGACGCAGGCCGGTCAGGCGGCTCCCGCTGCTCCCGTCTACGACTCCAATATGCTGAGGCAGAGCTTCAACGCCACGGGCACAACCCTGCTGGCGATCACGACGCAGCCGACCGCCCAAAGCGCGGTCACGGGGACCACCGCAAATTTCTCGGTCGTCGCCAGCGGCACCACCGCGCTGAGCTACCAGTGGCGCAAGGCCGGGGTCAACATCTCCGGTATCCTCAACGCGTCCGCCACCACCGCGAACCTCTCGCTCACCAATGCGCAGGCCGGTGACCAAGCAAGCTACGATGTCGCGGTCACCAACGCTTCGGGCACGATCTACAGCAACAGTGTTGCCCTCACCGTGACCGCTCCCGTGGGTGTCGCCCCGGTCATCACCAATTCGCCACTCACCGCCGCAGGAACCGTCGGCGCCGCGTTCAGCTTCACCATCACGGCTTCAAACTCGCCCACGAGTTACTCCGCGAGCGGACTTCCCGCCGGCCTCGCGATCAACACCACGACCGGTGCCATCACCGGCACCCCCACGGTCGCGGGCTCCACGTCCGTGACGCTCGGCGCCACCAACGCGACCGGCACGGGCAACGCCACGCTGACGATCACCGTCGCCGCCCTTCCGGCCGCCCCGACTTTCGCCAGCTCCACGTTCAGCGCCGCCGGCACGGTCGGCACGGCGTTCAGCTACACGATCACGGCCACGGGCTCACCCACGAGCTATGTCGCCAGCCCGCTTCCCGCCGGCCTTGTGCGTAATGCCACGACCGGTGCCATCACCGGCACCCCGACGACCGCGGGCACCACCTCTGTCCAACTCGGCGCCACCAACTCTCTCGGCACCAGCAACGCCACGTTGACGATCACCATCACCGCCGCGGCTGCTCCTCCCACCGTCATCACCCAACCCGTGAATCGGACGGTGACCGCCGGCCAGAGCACGACCTTCACCGTGGCCGCTGGAAACGATCCCTCGGTGACCTACCAGTGGCAGCGCCTGCCGTTCGGTTCGACCACCTGGGAAAACCTGCGCGAAGGCGGCAGCTACCGCGGCGTGACGACTGCCACCCTCGTGGTGAGCGATCCCACCCGGGCCACGTCGGGCGACCAGTTCCGGGCCGTGATCACCAATACGACCCACACCACCACCAGCAACCCGGTGGCCCTCACCGTGACGGGCGGCGAAACCGCCTTGTTCCAGTATCCCGGCAGCATCGCGATGGACAGCGCCGGCAACCTGTATGTGGCTGACTCGTTCAGCAACACGATCCGTAAGATCACGTCAGCCGGCGCGGTGAGCACGCTGGCCGGTTCAACCGGCATGGCCGGCTCCCAAAACGGGACGGGCGATGCTGCCCGCTTCAACCAGCCCGGCGGCGTCGCCGTCGATGCGGCCGGCAATGTCTATGTCGCCGACACGGGCAATGCCACCATCCGCAAGATCACGCCGACCGGTGTGGTCACCACGCTCGCGGGCACCGCGGACGTTCGCGGCAACAGCGATGGTGTCGGCAGCGCCGCATCGTTTGGTTCGCCCAGCGGCATTGCGATCGACAGCGCCGGCAACCTTTATGTCGCCGATGCCTTCAACGCCACGATCCGCAAGATCACCTCGACGGGCACGGTGAGCACGCTCGCCGGATCGGCCACGCTTCGCGGCACGGCAGACGGCGCAGGCGCCGCCGCCCGCTTCAATTATCCCAACGGGGTGGCCGTGGACGCCGCCGGCACGATTTACGTCGCCGACACCTACAACGCCACGATCCGCAAGATCACCTCGGCGGGTGTCGTCACCACCCTGGCCGGATTGGCCGGAGTCAGCGGTGCCGATAATGGCACCGGCATCATGGCGCTGTTCAATCAGCCCAATGGCTTGACGGTCGACACCTCGGGCAACGTCTATGTCGCCGACACCGGCAGCAGCACGATCCGCCGGATCACCCCGGCCGGCGTGGTTACCACGCACGCGGGAGTTCCGGGCATCGCCGGCTTGGAAAACGGCCCGGGCGGCAACGCGCTCTTCAATCAGCCGCGCGGCCTCGTGGTCAGCGGCAGCCAGATCTTTGTCGCGGACACGGGCAATGCCACGATCCGGGTCATCGCGGCCAACAATGCCGTCAGCACGCTGACGATGGCGGCCGCATCCACGGCCAGCCCGGCTCCTC
>JAUXOH010000330.1 GCA_030682505.1 Candidatus Didemnitutus sp.
GCCACAAGGTTTCCGCGGCGGCGAGGTCGCCGCTGCGCACCTTCGCCTCGGCTTCCGTCTCGCGCCGCAAGCTCACGCGCAGTTGCTCCGTCACGCGCAGGCGGTCCAACTCCAGCTGCGTGTGCTGGATCTGGGGCAGCAAGGTCACCATCTTGGCCGGACGGACGTTGGCCAGTTGCCGCTGGGCATTGAGCAGGTCCTGCAAGCGTTTCATGCGCTCCTCGAGCGGGGTGGTGCCAGCGTTTTCCTCGGCTTCGCGGACGGCAGCCATCCGTTCCTGCAGAACCGCCGCGGCGGCTTCCTGTTGGACCCGAACCTCAGCCTGCACGGCGATCCGGTAGCGCCCGCTCAATCCGAACCCAACCGCCCCGAGCAGGAGGAGAACGACCAGCCACCACCGTCGGCGAATTTTCTTCGGCGGATGGTCGAGGTCCTCTTCTCTCAGCTTCTCAAAGCTCATCAAGCGCAGCGCAAACGGCTTTACGTGTCATGGCAACGAGTTAACGGCCCGCGAGCTGGACAACCTCGTGGGATGCGTTTTTCGTGGAGCCGTGCCCGTCCGCCTCGCCATTCTCGCCCCCGGTTTGCTCGGTGCCTCCGTGGCCCAAGCGGCCCGTCACTTCGGCGCCGCCCAACACGTGACGCTCTGGGCCCGGAGGCCGGATGTGCGCGTGGCGTTGCGCGGGCTGGCCTGGTGCGATGCGGTGCTCGACTCCGCCGCCGAGGCGGCACGCGCCGCCGATCTGGTGGTCGTGTGTTCCCCGGTTGATCTCATTGTTCCCCTCGTCGAGGAGATTGCACCGGCCCTGCAGGTCGGGGCGATCGTCACCGACGTCGGCAGCGTAAAGGGCGAGATCACCCGCCGTGCCACCGTCGCGCTGGCCGGCCGCGCTCATTTTGTCGGTTCACATCCGATGGCCGGTTCGGAGAAAACCGGTTGGGAACACGCCCGCGCCGATCTCTTCGTGCGCCGCACGGTTTTTATCACGCCGCGGCCCGAGACCGACGGGAACGCCACGGAGAAGGTCGCGGCGTTTTGGTCCGCGCTGGGAGCCGAGGTGGCGAACGTCGCGCCCGATCGGCACGACGAGATTGTGGCGCACATCAGCCACCTGCCGCAGGTCCTCGCCTCGACCTTGTGCTCCGCCCTCGCGCGCCAGGACACCGGTTGGCGCAACTTCGCCGGCAACGGTCTGCGCGACACGTCGCGCATTGCCGCCAGCGATCCCAAACTGTGGCGGACCATTCTGGAGCAGAACCGGGATGAAGTCCTGATCGCGTTGCGCTCCTATCAAAACGAATTGCACGGACTCGAACGCGCCTTGGCGAATCGCGATTGGTTCGAGGTGCAGGCCATGCTCGAACGCGGCCAGCAGTATCGGTCACAGTTCCGACCCACTCCCTGACCGGATCCCGCCGGCCCTAGCATTCCACGTGAAACCGTCTCCGACCCAGTTGGCAATCCGACCCTTCACGAGTCCCGTGCGGGGCGAGGTCATGCCTCCGGGCTCCAAGAGCATCACCAACCGCGCGCTCATCTTCGCCGCGCTGTGCCCGCAGCCGATCATGCTCACCGAAGCGCTGTTCAGCGAGGACTCGCAACTGGTCGTCGAGGCGCTCCGCCAACTCGGCCTGACAGTGGAAGCCAATGCACCGCGGCGCCGGATTGGCGTGAGCGGACAGGCCCACGCTTTCCCGTCCGAACGGGTGGAGTTGTTTGTCGGTCTGGCCGGCACCGCCGCCCGTTTCCTGACCGCCCTGTGCGCCGCCGCACCGCGCGGGATCTACTCCATCGATGGCACCGCCCGCATGCGCAAACGCCCGATGAAGGGCGTGATCGATGCCCTGCGCGCCCTCGGGGCCGACATCCGGTGTCTGGGCGCGGAAGGCCATCTGCCCATCGAAATTCACGCGCACGGTCTGCGCGGCGGCGAGGTCGAGATTGATGCGCAGGAGAGCAGTCAGTTCCTCTCCGCGCTGTTGATGGTCGCCCCCTTGGCCGCCGCCCCGATCACGGTGCGGGCCGTGGGCGGCGTGCGGTTGCCCTTCGTGCAATTGACCGCGCGGATGATGGTCCAGTTCGGACAGCCTCCCGTGCAGCAACTCGCTCCGGATCACTTTCGCATGGCCGCGCCCCAACGCTACGAGTTGGACGGTGGGAGCTACGCAATCGAGCCCGACGCCAGTGCGGGCAGCTATTTGTTGGCGCTGCCGCTCGTGACCGGGGGCGAGCTCTCGCTCGCGGGGTTGACCCCACCCGACGTGAGCCTGCAAGGGGACATCCGCTTCATCGATGTGCTGCGCGAGGCGGGCGTCCTCATTCAGCCAACCGCGCGCGGGTTGAGCGCCCGGTGGGAGCGCGGCTCGGCGCGCCGCGGGGTCACGGGCGACTTCAGCAAGTTCTCCGATACCTTCCTCACTTTGGCGGCCATCGCTCCGCTCCTGCCCGGGCCGACCAAGATCACGGGCATCGCCCACACCCGCCGGCAGGAAACCGATCGCGTGGCCGGCGCGGCCGCGGAATTGCTCCGCCTCGGGCAGCACGTCGTTGAGACCGAGGACACGCTCGAGATTCATCCGCGCCCCCTCACCCCGGACGTGCAGATCGAAACCTACGGCGACCACCGCTTCGCCATGAGTTTTGCGATTCTCGGCTGTCACGACCTGCTCGGCAACGGGCGTTCCTGGCTCACGATCAAGGATCCCGGCTGCTGCGCCAAAACCTTTCCGGCATTCTTTGACTTGCTGGCACGGCTGCACGCTGGTTCCCATTGAGGCACGCATGGGCCCATTGCCATTCATCATCGTTGCCATCGACGGCGGAGCCGCTTCGGGCAAATCATCGTCCTCCCGCATCCTCGCCGAGCAATTCAACCTGCTGCACGTCGATACCGGTTCCTTTTACCGGCACCTCACCGCGGACCTGGTCCGCCGCGGCGTGTCGCATCAAGATCTGCCCGCCCTCATCGCGACCTTGGGCCGGGTGAAGTTGTCCACCCAGCTCAACGGCCGTTCCGCGCAGATGCTGATCGATGGCCAGCCGGCCGGTGACGGCATCCGCAGCCAGGACGTGAACAGCGCCGTGTCGCACTACGCGGCGATTCCGGAAGTGCGGGGCGCCTTGCTCGACTACCAGCGCGGCCAGGTCGGCGTCGCGCAGCAACACGGTTTTCGCGGTCTCGTCATGGAAGGCCGCGACATCGGTTCGGTGATCTTTCCCGCCGCGACCTTGCGCTTCTTTTTGCATGCCGAACCCGCGGAACGCGCCAAGCGCCGCGCCGCGGAGGGCCAGCAGGACTCGATTGTCGAACGCGACCGGCTCGACTCCTCGCGCAAGGCCTCCCCGCTCACCTGCCCGACGGGCGCCATCGACATCGATTCCACTTTTCTGACGTTGGACGAGGTGGTCGCCAAAATGTCGGCGCTGATCGCCGTGTCGCTCGCATGAAGTCCCGCGCACCCGGGCGGCAGGACGCCGCGCGTCTCGACTCCGGCTCGATTCGAGCGTAGGAAAATCCGCCGATGCCGCGCACGCCCGACAATCTCGCGATGACCCGCTACTACGGGTTCTTTCACTATTGGGTGATCGTGATTCACCAGGCGTTCTTTCGCGGCGAAGTGGCGGGCACCGACAACATTCCCGAGCACGGCCCGTTTTTGATCGCGGCCAACCACGCCAGCCACCTCGACCCGCCGCTCGTCGGCGGCTATGTCGGCCGCCAGATGCGTTTCTTCGCCCGCAAGACGCTGTGGAGCAATCCCGTTGCCGCCGGGTGGTTCGATGGGCTGGAGTGCATCCCCGTTGATCGCGACAGTGGCGACATCGGTGCCATCCGCCGCGTCCTGCAAGCGCTGCACGAGAACCGCGCAGTCGTGCTTTTCCCGGAGGGCACCCGCTCGCCGGATGGAAAATTTCAATCCCCGAAGGCCGGCGTGGGGCTCGTGGCGTGCAAGACCGGCGTGCCCGTGGTGCCTTGCCGGGTCTACGGTTCGTTTGAGGCTTTTGGCCGCAGCAACAAGATCCCCAATCTCGGCGCGCCGATCACGCTGGTCTTTGGCCAACCGATTCCGGCGTCCGACTACGACGTTCCCGGGGCCGGCAAGGAACGCTACCAGATCGCCTCCGAGCGCATCTTCGAACGCATCGCCGCCCTCCCCGAGCCGCGTTTCGCGGTGATCTGATCCGGCCTCGCGGCCCGAAGCCCCTAAGCCTGCTGCACGCGATCGCGCGTCACCTCGCCCACACTCGCGCAGCCGGCCAACCCGAGAGTGAGATCGAACTCCGCGAGCACATTGCCGATCACCTCGGCCACGCCTTGCTCGCCCGCGATTGCGAGGCCGTAGACATAGGGCCGCCCGAGGCACACTGCCGTCGCCCCGAGCGCGAGCGCCTTGAACACATCCGCTCCCCCGCGCACACCGCTGTCGAAGAGCACGGGGATTTTGCCATTCACCGCCCCGGCAATGTTCGGCAACGCATCGAGTGAAGCGATGCTGCCGTCGATCTGGCGTCCGCCGTGGTTGGAGACAACCAGTCCGTCAATGCCGAGTTCGACCGCCTGACGCGCGTCATCGGGATGCAGCACGCCCTTGAGCAAAATCGGCAGCTTGGTGTGTTGGCGGAGGAACTTCAGGTCCTCCCAACGGAGCGAGGGGCGCGAATACGTACCCGCAAAGCGCTGCACCGCCACCCGCGGCTCACTCGACGTGAGATTCTTCCATAATCCCCCGGGGAAATTCGCCTTCTGTCCCAATGCCGTCGTGATCGTCTGGAGATTCAGCGCGGGCTTCGGCTCCGCGGCGGAAGGCGTCGCTCCGGTCGCTCCCCGTTGGAGTTCATTGCGAAAGACGGGGTCGCTGGTGTATTGCGCGATGCCCTTGCCCTCGAGGAACGGGAGGTAGCCGAGGTCGAGGTCGCGCGGCCGCCAGCCGAGCATGGTGGTGTCGAGCGTGAGCACGATCGCCGAGCAGCCGCAGGCCTCGGC
>JAUXOH010000338.1 GCA_030682505.1 Candidatus Didemnitutus sp.
CCCGAGCTTGGTGCCATTCAGGTAAACTTCGGCGATCTGCCGGACGGCTTCGAATTCCACGAACACCTTTTTTCCACGCCAGGCGTCGGGTGCCGGGAAGCTCTTGCGATACCAAGTGCGGCCGCTCCATTGCTCTTGTTCACCGCGATGGCCCGGCAGCGACCAGTTATCAAAGGTATCGGTGTCATTGAAGGTATGTGGCGCGGAGACGATTTGCCACGCGGCGTCATCGAACTGGCTCAGCTCCGCACGGGCGGGATCCGCTTTGAGGAAACGCCAGGAGGCATTGAAGTTGATCACCTCCCGCCCAACGCCGACCGAAAACAGCAGGACGAAGAGAAGGGAAAAGGGAATGCGGTGCCGCATGGAGAAGGGCTAGGCCTTGGGGTTTGAGCGACGCAGCCGGAGGAGTGCCTCGAGAAAATAGTAGTCGGCGTAGTTGAGCGGGACATCGACCTCGCTGTGGCGTGGAAAGTTGCCCGTGCTGTGCTGGAGAATGAATCCACCATTCTCGCCGACGGCGGCGAGATAAGCCGGCGAAGCGAGGCTGCGCAGTTGGGCCCCGGCAAAGTCGGCGTAGGCGAGCGCATCCTCCTTGGGCAGCAAGGTGCTCAGTTCGAGCAAAGCGGAGGCGATGACGGCGGCGGCAGAGGCATCGCGCGGAGCGTGCGGAATGTCAGGTGCGTCAAAATCCCAATAAGGAATCTTGTCCACGGGCAGGCGCGGGTGGTTCATGATGAAATCCGCGGAGGCACGTGCCTGCTGCAGGTAGCGTGGCTCGCGGGTCTCCCGGTAAAGGACGGTGTAGCCGTAGATCGCCCACGCTTGACCGCGGGCCCACGCCGAGGAGTGCGCGGCCCCTTGGTGCGTGACCTTGCTCCGCACGCCACCGGTGGCCGGATCGTAGTCAACCACATGGTAGCTGCTGGCGTCCGGACGGAAGTGATTCTGCAGCGTCGTGTCTGCGTGGCGCATGGCGATCGCGCGATAGCGTGGCTCCGCGCCCGCGCGCGCGGCCCAGAGCAGCAACTCGAGGTTCAGCAAGTTGTCGACGATGACGGGATATTCCCATTGGCGCGCCCAATCCCAGGAGCGGATCGCGCCGACGGTGGGATTGAAACGCGTGGCGAGTGAGGCCGCTCCGTTCAGGAGGACCGCGCGGTAGTCCGGTTCGTTCGTGAGCCGAAGTCCGTTGCCGAAACTGCACGTGAGCACAAAGCCGACATCGTGGGTGCTCCGGTTGTGCTGCGCCGGGGCAACGCGCGCGGTAAACCGTTCCGCACGGTTTCGCCAGAGGGGATCCCCGGTGGCTTCGAAGAGAGACCAAAGCGTGCCGGGGAAAAACCCACTGGTCCAATCGCGCCAGTCAACCGTGACCAGCTTGCCGTGTTCGAAAGTGCGGGGCAGCTCCGGACGATCCGCGAGTTGACTGACCAGAAATTCTGTTTGGCGTGCGGCACGCTCGAGGGCGAAATCCGCCACGGCCGCGAGGGATCTTTCCTCGGTGCCACGGCTGGGTGGCGCGACGAGCAGGAGCGTTGAGAGGATTGCGCCGAGCAGGGGGTAAGGGGGGAGACACGTCACTCCAACAACGTAGGCCGCAGGAAGAGCGGAACAATCTCATAATCATTACCCGATCAATGGAAATCGTGCGAGGCCTGCATCGGAACACTTCCCGTGGGCAGGGCTTCGATCCTCTCCGCTTGCACGTGGATGACGCCGGCGACGCTTTGGAGACGACCCGTAATGCTGAGCGTGTGCTCTTGGGTGATGACGAGGCGCAAGCGCTCGAACAGGGCTGGGCGCACGATCGCGTTGGCGATGCCGGTCTCGTCCTCCAGACTGATGAACACCACGCCACTGGCGGTGCCGGGGCGTTGGCGGCAAATGACCGCGCCGGCGATCGTGACGTGCTGGCCATCACACAAACCCGGCAAATCGCTGGCGCGACTGACTCCGGGCAACTGCGAGCGGAGGGTGATCATCGGATGCACGCCGACCGTGAGTTCCAGGCCGGCAAAGTCCGCCTGCAAACGCTCGCCGAGTGACATTGGGGCGAGCGGCGAGGGTTCGCGTTCCTCGGTCACGCAGGACTGCAGCAGACTTTCGTTTTCCGACCACGCCGCCTCGATCTGCCAGAGCGCGGCACGCCGGTGCGGGGCGAAACAATTGAGCGCGCCGACCTTGGCCAGGGCGCGCCGCTCCATGGCGGTGAAGCGCGTCCGGTGCAGGAAATCCTCGAGCGAGGTGAATGCCTGTTCGCGGCGCGCGGCGAGCAGCTGTTCGACGGAGAGGTGGCGCAGGCCCTTCACGTAGCGCAGTCCGATGCGGATGGTCTTCTCATCGACCACGGAGCATTCCCCGCGGGAGAAATTCACGCACACCGGCAGCGCCTTCACCGGGCGCACGCCGCGGCGCGCATCCTGCAACAGCGTGGCGGGCGAATAAAATCCCATGGGCTGGTTGTTGAGCAAGCTGGCGTAGAACTCGGCGGGACGGTGCAGTTTCAGCCACGTGCTGAGGTAGGCCAGCATCGCGAAACCGATCGCGTGCGATTCCGGGAAACCGTAGGCGGCAAACGAGACGGCGGCGTGGCTGATTTTGCTGACAACAGTGTCGTTGTGTCCTTGCGCCCGCAGCGCGGTGCAGAGCTTCTCGACGGCGCGTTGCAGGCGGCTCGTATCGCGCGTGAAGCCCATGGCGCGGCGCAACTCCTCGGCTTCGCCCCCGCTGAACTTCGCCAGGGTCATCGAGAGCTCGAGCATTTGCTCCTGAAATAGAATCACGCCCTGCGTGCGTGCGAGAATGGGTTGCACGATTTCCGTCACCGACGGATCGATGAAATCCGCCGGCTCCAGACCGTCGCGGCGGCGGATGAGCGGATGCACCAGCTGGCCGGTGATGGGGCCGGGCCGGATGATCGCCACCTGCATGGCGAGATCGTAGAGGTTGCGCGGTTTGAACCGCGGCAAAGTGGCCATTTGCGCGCGGCTTTCGATCTGGAAGACGCCGAGGGTATCGGCGGCCCGGATGCGTTCGTAGGTAAACGGATCGTCCTCGGGAATGTCCGCAAAAGTAGCCGGCCCCCCGCGGGATGCGCACAGCTCGAGCGTGTCCTGCAGCACGGCCATCATGCCGAGACCAAGAAAGTCGATTTTCACGATGCCGAGGTCCTCGCAATCATCCTTGTCCCACTGCACCACGGTGCGTCCGGGCATCGTGGCGTTCTCGAGCGGCACCACGCGGTTCAACCGATCCTGGCAGATGACCATGCCGCCGGAGTGCTGCCCCAAGTGACGGGGCAGGGAGCGCACGCGTCCGTAGAGCCGCGCGAGGGCGGCGGCCCGGGGGTGCCCCGGGGCAATCCCCGCCAGTGCGAGCTGTTGCTGCAGCGCGAGCGGGTCCGGGAAATCGCCGTGGGAATGCACGCGCGAGAAGCGGTCCAGCGCATCGTCGCCGAAACCGAGCACCTTGCCGACTTCGCGCACGACACTGCGCCCGCGGTAGGTGATGACGTTGGCCGTCATGGCCGCACCGTGCCGACCGTAGCGCCGGTAGACTTCCTGGATCACCTCCTCACGTCGTTCGCCACTGGGAAAATCCAGGTCGATGTCGGGCCACGAGGGTTTCCCATTCGCGCCCACGCGGCCCCGGCTGAGAAAGCGCTCGAACAACAGCCGATGGCGGAGGGGATCGACGGCGGTGATGCCGAGCACGAAGCACACGGCGCTGTTGGCGGCACTGCCGCGGCCTTGCCCGAGGATGCCGCGCTCCTCGCGCGCCCAACGGCAAATGTCCCACACGATCAGGAAATAGCCCGAGAAACCGAGCTCCGCGATCAAGTTGAGTTCCTTGGTGAGCTGGGCGCGGAGCTGGGGAGTGAGTTCGCGATACTTGCTCCGTGCGGCGGCGAACGTCACCGCGTGCAGATGCTGGTCCATGCTCTGGCCGGACGGAGGGGTGAACTCCGGAAACTGATACCCGAGGTCGTGGAGCGTGAACTCCAGCCGCTCCGCGAGACGTGCGGTGTTGGTGACGGCGTCGGGACAAGCAGCGAACAGTTCCTGCATTTCCCGGTGGGATTTGAGGTGCCGATGGTCGTTGGCGGAAAGGTGTTGCCCGGCGGCATCCAGCGTGGTGTGCAGCCGCAGACACGTGAACACATCCGCGACTTCGCGGGCGTTGCGCGTGGCATGGTTGACGCCTCCGGTGGCGAGAACGGGAAGCTGGTGCGCGGCGGCGAGGTCGCGGAGAAAAGTGAACTCGCGCTCCTCGCCCCGCACGCGGTGCCGTTGCAACTCCACATGGAGTCGATCGCGGCCAAAGATGTGGGTGAGCGAGTGGAGCGCCAGGGCCGCGGCGGCCGGTCCCGCCGTGCGCCAGGCACGGCGCACGGGGCCGTCCTCGTCACCGGTGAGCGCAATCAAACCCTCCGCGTAAGTCGCGAGTTCGCTCCACGTGGCGAAGCACGGACGCTTGCGCCCGTGGGGATCAAGGCCGGGCGGAAGCTCGGGCACCACGAGATCGGGTCGGCGCGGAGTGAACTTGGCCGCCGTGATGAGTTGGCAAAGGTTTTGATAGCCGGTGCGCGTGGCGGCGAGGAGCGGCAGCACGCTGCCGTCATCCAGCGTGATTTCCGCACCGACCAGGGCGCGCACCCCGCTCTCCGTTGCCGCACTGTAGAGTCGGGGTGCACCATAGACGCCGTCGCGATCGAGCAGGGCGAGCGCGGGCAGTTCCAACTCACCGGCGGTCCGGGCCAGTTCCTCCGGGGGGGAGGCGCCCCGCAAAAAACTGAAGGCGCTGCGGGCATGGAGTTCGACGTAGGACATCAGTCGTATTCCCCCTCGAGGAACCACGCGTGTTCGGTGCGCAGCAGCCGGTAGAGGCCGCCGCCCGCCACGGCGATGTCCCATTCCGTGCGGCGCCACGACCGCTCGGACTCCCACCAATCGCCACTGCCGTGCCACGGCCCGCGGTGGGAAATGATCGGCCCGGCAATCTTCTCGGTCCACAGATAAGTCGGCCGGTTGCCCGTGATCTCCAGCCGGGCGGGGAGCGCCGGACGAAACCGGCGCAGCGGCAGACCCAGGGGGGGATGGATCGCGACCGCGGCGAGTGGTGGCACGACGTTGGGCACGGCGGTCAATTTCACGGCATCGGCGCGATGCGTGTCTTCCACCTGTGGTGTGCCCACGCGCTCGGAGCCGACCACGGCGCCGAGGCGGGCCAGCGTTTCGGCAAAGCCGTGCGGATCGCGCAGGCCGATGTCGAACAAGCCGTGCTGGCGCACCAGCGGCCGCGCCGGCAGGGCACGCAGTCGCAACGCTCGGATCGCCGTCCGGGTTTGCAACGATTCGAGGTGAGTGTGCAACACCCGGAAGAGGGTCGCCGAATCGTTGGTGGGCTCCGGCAGGCGAAAGGAACGGTGGTATTCCGATTCGTCGGCGAGTTGGAGGGTGAGCTGGAGTTCGGCCGCGACCAAGCCGGCCGTGTGGAGTTCCAGGGCCAGTCGATCGAGGAAGCGGCGCAAGATGAAGAGCAGCGGTTCGAGGGTTTCGATTTCCTCCTCGAACTCCTGCGCGGCGAAAAACGCCGGCGGCGGCGCGACGAGATGCAGCGGACGCAGTTCACCGCCCCGGGCGCGATCCCACAGCGCGAGGCCCTCGGGGCCGAGTCGTTGGCCGATCTCAGCGCGCGGCAGGCCCGTGAGATCACCCAGCGTGTGCAAGCCCCACGCCTGCAGAATTTCCGCCAGCGCGGGACTTGGGTCGATGGTGGCGAGCGGCAGGGGGGCGAGAAAATCGTCGGCCTCGGTCACCGCAAGCACCGTGGCCGTGGCCCGCGCGGCGTAGAGCGCCAGGAGGGGAGTCGGAGCAATGCCGGCGGTGGCGTGCAACCCGAGCGTCGCCAGTCGCCCGAGCGCCGCGCGGGTGATCTCGGGCCGCTTGGCCGGGGCGAGTCCGGTGGCACCGAGCGTGCAAATTCCCTCGGCGGTGAGTTCGACGGCGGGAGAAACGGTGAAGGCGACGGCGAGCAGGGCGGCGCGCGCATCGGTTTCGGCATCCGGTTGCGCGGAGCGGATCAGCAGGGACGCGCAGCGGGCCAGCGCTTGCGGGGCGCTCATGCCGGGTTCGACGCCTGCCGCTCGAGCGGCGGTGTTCACCGCGACCACGAGTGATTTTTTCGTGCGGCCCGCGAAGAGGGCGGCCGGGCGCGGATCGGGCGCGAGGCCGACGGCCTCGGTGCGCAGCACCGCTTGCAGGGCGAAGCCTGCCAGATGCAAGACGATGAACATGGTCAACCGGTGGCGATCGCGGCGCGGCGTTGGCGGAGAACGACCGGTAAGAGTTGGGCGAGCAGGGCAGGGCGTTCGGCTTCGAGTTCGTGAAACTCAGCCGGCCGGCCGAGTTCGAGTCGCAGCTGGGCACTGGGCACGCAGGCGTGCGGGGTGGTGATGACGAGCGCGAGGTCGGTTTGTTCGACGGCGCGTTGGAGCCGATACCAGAACGTGGCGGGGATGCGGTGGAGCTCCCGGGCGGTGGCCCCGCGCAAATCAAGGAGCGCGAGGGAGAAATTGGCGTCGCGGACAATCAAGTCGGCCGCGGACAGGGCCTCGGCGAGCGAGCGACAACGCACCCAGACAACGTGGGCGAGCAGATCGGGCGAAGAGGAAGCCGGGTCGAATTGATCGCAGCCGTCGATCAAGGCGACGCGCCGTTGTTGCGTGCGGGTGACCGCGAGGAGTTGCCCGAGGAGCAGCTGGCTGCCGCAACTGGGTCCGACCGGGATGATCTCGGTGATGGCCCGGCGCGGGAGTCCGCCAATTTCCTCATCCAGGGTCGCGATGCCGGTGGGCAGCACGGTCGCGTGGGTGCGCGGGGCCGCGGGGAAGAGCTCGGCCAGCAGGTGGCGCAGGGCGGCGAGTTTGTCGGTCGCGGACATCGAACGAGGCAGAGGGAAAAGAAAAAGGGCTTAGATTCATCCGGAGCCAGCCAGCCGTCGCAGCAGGCCGGCCATGACGCCCTGAATCACGAGTTCGGCGGCAGGAATGAGGTCGGGGTAGGCGGGATTCTCCGCGCGCAGGAACGGTTTGCCGCGTTGCACGAGGAAACGTTTCAGCGTGGACTCGCCGTCGATGAGGGCGGCGACGATGTCGCGCGGGCGCGGGTCGCGGGGCGTGAGAAAGACGATGTCGCCGTCGAGGATGCCGGCACCGGTCATGGAGTCGCCGCGCACGCGGAGGGCGTAGAGGCGACTGCTCGGGCGGAGACCGAGCGAGGTGGCGTCGACGGAGAGGTAGCGGTCGGGTTCCTGTTCGGTGGCGGTGGGCAGGCCGGCGGGAATCGTACCGTAGAGGGGAATGTCGATCAACGCCGCGCGGCGAAATTTCTGCGCGACGGGGAGAAAGGCGCGGGCCTTGCCAGCGACGCGTTGGAGCACGCCCTTGGTTTCGAGTGCCTGCAGGTGGCGGGTGGCGGCAAAGGGGCTGGCAAAGCCGAAGTGCGCCTGGATCTCGCGCAGGGTCGGGTAGTGGCCGTGCTGGCGTTGGTGCGTCTGCACGAAGTCGAGCACGGCGCGCTGCTTGGCGGTCAGGGGCAGGGTTTCGCTCATAGTGTGCAAATGAACACTAGTGAGGTCCGGGCGCAAGCAGCAGTTGTCTTTTTGCGCAACGCGCCGGGCAAGTCCCGCCGCGGGCGGGGGATGCGGGGATTTTTCTCCGCTTGGTGCGCGGGCCGCGCCTACTTCTTTTTCCGTCCGTTGTGCGGCACGATGTTGAGGTAGGTCTTGGCGAGCATCTGCGATTCGTAGAACTCGACCAAGCGCACGCCTTCGCGCGGTTTGACGAGATCCTTCCT
>JAUXOH010000339.1 GCA_030682505.1 Candidatus Didemnitutus sp.
GCGCAGGCGGAGGCGGCGGTCGCCGAGATGAAAATCGCCTTCGATCGCCGGCGGAAATATCTGCACGCCGAATTGAACAAGATTCCCGGCATCACCTGCCTGTTGCCCGGCGGCGCCTTCTACGTCTTTCCAAATATTTCCAGCTTCGGCATCGACGATGTCGAGTTTTGCACGCGCCTGCTGGAATCCGAGAAAGTCGCGGCAGTGCCGGGCTCGGCGTTCGGTCTCAACGGCTACCTCCGGCTCAGCTACGCCACGTCCGATGAGATGCTGCGCAAGGGCGTGGAGCGCCTGACGCGCTTCTGCGCCGCGCTGAAAAAAGCCTGAACGAAAGGCGGAGTTTGCACCCCGCCTTTCGATCGAGCCAAGGAGTGTTCAGGCCTTGAGCGGAATGAGCGCGCGCAGGCGCGGTTCGCGCAGGAAGAGGCCGCCCCAGAGCAGCACGCCGAGGACGATGGTCATGATGAAGGGATCACCCACGCGGACGTGGATCGCCGTGGCACCTCCGAGGTAACCCGTGAGCAAGATGGCGCCGAGCACGGAGGTCCGCGGCAACAGATAGAGCAGGGTGCAGGCCAGCTCGAGGATGCCGAGCCCCATGGCGTGGCTGACTGGAATGCCGAGGTGGGTCATGCCTTCGCTGAAGCCGGCAGGTTGGACGAACTTCATCACGGCGCTGAAACAGAACATCAGCACTGGCAGGGCGGACATGACGCGGCCGGTCCAAAGCATCTTCTTTGAGCCGGGAGGGATTGGGGTATCGGAGTCCATGGGGGTCGTGGATTGAGGTTTCCTGAACGCCCCGCAGCAGGGCCGCGGAGCCGGACGGAAGTGTGGAGCGAACCGGTCCACACTCCAATCGCAAATCACGCGAGTCGTGCTCCGGGAAGGGAGACCTACGGAGGGCGCGATGCTGGATTGCATTTGCTCGTTTTGGTGACTCGCCATTTCCCGCGGGTTCACCCTAGTTTCAGCCGTGCCTTCATCTACCGCCGATTCCAGTCCCGTGACTTCAACGACCCCGTGCCCTTGCGGCAGTGGCCGGAGCTTCGGTCAATGTTGCGAGCCGATCATTGCGGGCACCACCAAAGCCCCCGACGCCGAGGCGCTCATGCGCTCCCGTTACACGGCACATGTGTTGCAGGACGACCGCTACCTGGATCGCACGTATCTCCCGACTTCAAAACTGCCGCCGGCCGAAACGCCCGCCAGCGCCCCGAGTGACGCCAAATGGGTGAAACTCGAGATTCACGGTCACGACGCGAACGTTCGACCCGGTGTCTCGCACGTCGATTTTTCCGCTCATTTCACCGAGAACGGCAACGCCGGTGTCTTGCACGAGAAATCAGAATTCGAGCTGATTGAGGGGAACTGGATTTTCGCGCGCACGCTTCGCCAGGGTCCGGCTCCGATCGTCAGCGGGAACAAGGCGGGCCGCAACGATCCGTGTCCCTGCGGCTCGGGCCAGAAATTCAAGAAGTGCTGCGGGGCCTTCTGGGTCGGACGAGAGGCACGACCGACCTGATTTCAGCCGCCACCGATTCCGCCTTGGTCAAGGAAGCCTACCGTCGGGCGGCGGAGCGGAGCGAGCCGGTGCGCTGGCGCGGCTAGTTCGACGCCATTTTCGAGGTGACTCGCGCCGTAGTCGCTTGGTCGAGGCAGGAAGATTTTGGCAACGAGCGCGTGCAGGAAATCATGGCCGGCCCGGAGCAAGATTAGCGCGGGTCGGAAGGCTGCTGGTCGAGGACCGCGCCCCATGCGGCGGCATCAAATCCCACGAGACCGAAGCTCGGTCCCAGCAGAAACGGACGTTTCACCAGGTTGCCGTTGCCCGTCAACAATCGCAGGGCGTCTTCCTCTTTCATGTAAGGCAAGGTCGTGCTGAGACCCAGCGCCCGGTAGTCCAAGCCGGACGTGTTGAAGAGCCGGCGGAGATTTCCGTTCTGGCAGGCGAGCATGCGGCGAAGCTCGCCGAGCGAGGGCGGCGTCTCGCGAATGGGTTTTTCCACCAACGCAATTTCCTTCGCGCGCAGCCATTTGATGGCCTGGCGACAGGTGCTGCAGCCGGCATAGGTGTAAATGGTGACAGGGGGACGCGTCATGATGGGTCGAAGGGTCAGTCCCAAATCGGACGCCAATTGCGGGGATACTTGGTTCGCTCGTTGAGGGTTTCCATTTCCACGGCGGTGAGCCGATAGCCGGCGGCACCGAGCGACTCCTGCAGTTGGGCCGGCGTGTTTGCGCCGATGATCGGGGCGGTGATGACGGGGTTGGTCAAATGCCAGGCCAGGGCGGTTTGCGTCACTGATTTGTCGCGCGCCCGGGCGATCTTTTCCAAGGCGTCGATCACCGCAAAGCCGCGTTCGTTGGCGTATTTCTCCTGAATCTCCTTGGCCCGGACGCTGGCGACCTGCCCGCCGCGCCGGTATTTGCCGGTGAGAAAACCCGCAGCCAGGGGAGAGTAGGGCATGACGCCGAACCCGTGATGCTTGCACAAGGGCATGGCCTCGATCTCGAAACAGGCCCGTTCCATCAGTGAATACTGCGGTTGATAGCTGATGAAGCGGGCAAAGTTGTTCCGGTCGCTCTGCCACAAGGCCTCCATCAATCGCCAGGCCGGGTAATTCGAGGCGCCGAGCTGGCGCACCTTGCCCGCACGCACGAGCTCGTCGAGCGCCAACAGGGTTTCCTCGATCGGCGTGGCCAGATCGGCCCAGTGACATTGATAAAGATCGAGATGATCCGTCTGCAGGCGACGCAGGGAGTCCTCGCAGCAGCGAATCACCCGGGCGCGCGCGAGGCCTTCGCCGTCGGGTCCCTCTGCCATCTTGCCGCGGACCTTGGTCGCGAGGACGATCTGGTCGCGGTTGCCGCGGTCTTTCATCCACCGACCGATGATCCGCTCGGACTCGCCGGCGGCGGCCATACCGCGGGGCCCCCACGTGGAGTAGATGTCCGCCGTGTCGATGAAGTTGCCTCCGGCGGCGACAAACGCATCCATCACCGCACCGGACTCCGGCTCATTCGCGGTCCAGCCGAATTGCATCGTGCCGAGACAGAGTTCCGAGACCTTCAAATCACTGCGGCCGAGGTTGCGGTATTCCATCCCGGGAGTTTTGCGGCGTGGTCAAAAGTGTCACGCGCTTAGTTGGTCGGATGCCCCAGCGAATCCGGAGGAGAAGTCCGCCTCGCTTTCGCTCGCCAAGTGCGAAGAAATCGTGGATACTCTCAGGAGTTGTCAGGAAGGTCGTCTCGAACAAGTCGACCCTTCGCTTGGCACCACCACCTCAACTCCAATCGACTACCATGGGTAAATCACAAGACTCCAAGAAGCAGACCAAGAAGCAGCCGCTGAAGACCGCGGCCGAGAAGAAAGCCGACACGCGCGCGAAGAAAAACGCCCGCTGAGCTTTCGACGCTCGCCGAATTTGTCCCGCGTCAGCCCCTCAAGGGACTGGCGCTTTTTTCTGCCACCCGGCGACGATCCGCCTGCGGGCCTACTGCTTGGCGGCGAGCAGCGCCGCGAGTGCGGCTTCGTCCACCTCGCCCTGCACGGCGTGCAGATGATGGAGCACGCCCATGCGGTCGTCGTCGCTGCAGGTTGAGATGTCGAGCATCCAGTCTTCCGTCTTCGCGGCGGCCACGATGACCTCGTCGGCCCACTTGATGACCTCGGCGGCGGTAACGAAGCCTTCGGTCAGGCCCCGGATGTAGAATTCAGCGAAGGTGCGGAAATTGGGAGGGTTGGACATGATGGTTGGAAACAAACTGTTGGTGCGGCCGGAGGGAGGGCGAGCTGGAATTGAGGCTGGCGGAGGAGTCGGGTCAGCCGAGCGTTTTTTTCAAATCGGTCAGAATGGCCTGATAGATCGGGTTGCAGAAATCCTCGACTCCACCGGCGCTGGATTTCCACCCGGAGGTCCAAAGGACGAAAGTTGCGTTGGTATCCGTCACCGGGAAGACGCGCACTTCCGCGACGTAGCCCTGTACCTTGTCTTTTGCCACTGCTCCCGGGCCATCGTCGATACGGTAGCGAAACAG
>JAUXOH010000341.1 GCA_030682505.1 Candidatus Didemnitutus sp.
GGCAAGATCAATATCCGCAGCCGGACCCCTTTTCAGCCTCCACACAACCTAAGTTCGGCCCGGCAAGAGGGTATTTTCTCCGGGCACTGTCGAGGGTGACGCAAGTTAACTGCGGCGGCCCACCGCCATGCATTTCACCCCGCGGATACGTGCGCTCCCAAAGGCGGCCGTCAGCTGGATCCTGGAACAAGGTTTCCCACGCGCCCCATTGCTCACTGTGAGCAATTTGCTTCAGCCGATTGGCAATCAGCCATTCAATGCGCTCGCAGGTCGCATCACGGACTACCTTCGCATCTTGGGCAACCCACTCGCCGACGAGATCCGTTTCGTGCGGTTGTAGATTCATCATCCACCAAGGTTCATTCCGACGCCGTGGTCACCGGGCTCACTCCACGTTGGCCATCTGTTCGCGGACGCGTTCGAGCTCGTTCTTGCACTCGATCACGCGCTGGCCGATCGACAGGTCGTTGGCCTTGCTGCCGATGGTGTGAATCTCGCGGCCGATCTCCTGCAAAATGAACTCCGCCTTGCGGCCCACTTCGCCGTCGGCGCGCAACAGGTCCTTGAGTTGCGCGAGGTGACTCCGCAGCCGGGTGATTTCCTCGGTCACATCCACGCGATCGGCGAAGAGCGCGATCTCCTTCAGCACGCGCTCGTCGTTGAGCTCGAGTTCCAATCCGGCCGCCCGCAGCCGGAGCATCAATTGCTCGCGGTAGGTGCCGGTGAGTTGCGGGGAGCGCTGGGCAATCGCCTCGACGTGGGCGTGCAGCTTGCCGAGGCGCGCGAGAAAATCGATCAGGAGGGCTTCGCCTTCGCGGGCGCGCATCGCCCCGAGGCCGCGCAAGGCCTCCGCCAAGGCTTCCTCGACCGCCGTCCAGGCATCGGCAGGATCCGCCAGTTCACCGTCCTCGCCCTGGGCATTGGCGATCTCCCAGAGGAGATCCGCACTGGGGTTGAAGGGCACGCCCCGCGACGTGGCCAGATCCTTCAGGCGATCGAGCGCTTCGCCCACGGCGGCTTCGTCCCATTCGCCGCTGCCGCTGCTCCCGCTCACCTCGATGGCCACGTGCACCTTGCCGCGCGACACGACCGCACGCACCGCGTCGGTGACGGCGGACTCCAGCGTTTCCCAGGCATCGGGCAGCGCCACGGTGAGATCGAGTCCGCGCCGGTTGACCGAATTGGCCTGCACGGAAATCGTGAGTGAACCCAAGGTGGCTGATCCGCGACCGAAACCTGTCATGCTATTCATGCCCACCAGCTAGCCACGGAAGACGCCGTGGGGCACGGCAAATCGCACCGCTTCCCCCAACTCAGGTGGGATTGAATCCGTGCCGGATCAGGGCGGCGAACCGGCGTCTGAACGGTACCTGGCGCGGCCGGATGGAATGGTAGGTTGCGCGCTGGCCGCGCAACGTGGCGCGGCAAGCGCGCCACCTACGGGAGAACCAACGTGGCGCGACGAGCGCGCCACCTACGGGAGGAGCAACGTGGCGCGGCCAGCGCGCCACCTACGGGAGGAGAACGGACCACGCGGTGCGTTCAACATCACGCGCCCTGCCTTTTTCCCCGGCACGGATCAAATCACACCCCAAAAACTCAGCCGAGCAGCTTCTGGACCTGTTGCACGTCCTTGTCGCCCCGGCCGCTCAGATTAACCACGAGCACCTGGTCCGGACGCATCTCCCGCGCCCGCTTCACGGCATGGACGAGCGCGTGGGTGGATTCGAGGGCGGGAATGATGCCTTCCAACCGCGAGCACAGGGAAAATGTCTCCATCACCTCGTCATCGGTGGCGTAGGCGAACTCGATCCGTTTGAGATCGCGGTAATACGCGTGCTCCGGACCGATGGCCGCGTAGTCGAGACCGGCGCTGACGGAATGCGTGAGTTCGATCTGTCCGTCCTCGTTCTGCAGAATGTAGGTCATGCCGCCCTGCAACACGCCGAGCCGCCCGCCTTCGAAGCGGGCCGCGTGTTCGCCGCGCTGGATGCCGCGGCCCCCGGCTTCGACGCCGATCAACCGGACCGCCGGTTCGTCGAGAAACTCAAAGAAGATGCCGATGGCATTGGAGCCGCCGCCGACGCAGGCGATGATCTCGTCCGGCAAGCGGCCTTCGCGCGCCACGATCTGTTCGCGCAACTCCGTGCCGATCACGCGGTGAAAATCGCGCACCATCATCGGATAGGGATGCGAGCCGAGCGCCGAGCCGAGGATGTAGTGGGTGGTGCGGACATTCGCGACCCAGTCCCGCATCGCCTCGTTCACCGCGTCCTTCAACGTGCGCTGTCCCGCCTCGACGCTGACCACCTTGGACCCCATCAGGCGCATGCGGTAAACATTCAGGGCCTGCCGCTCCATGTCGACCGAGCCCATGTAGACGGTGCAATCGAGGCCGAACTTCGCGCAGACCGCCGCGGTCGCGACGCCGTGCTGCCCGGCTCCGGTTTCGGCGATGATGCGCTGCTTGCCCATGCGTTTCGCGAGCAGGGCCTGCCCGAGGGCGTTGTTGATCTTGTGCGCCCCGGTGTGGAGCAGATCCTCGCGCTTGAAATAGATCTTTGCCCCGCCGCAATGCGCCGTGAGGCGTTCCGCGAAATAGAGTTCGGTCGGCCGGCCCGCAAATTCCTGCAAGTGGTGCCGCAGGTCGGCTTGGAACTTCGCGTCGGTCTTGGCCTCCGTGTAGGCGGCGGTGAGCTCCTCCAAAGCGGTCATCAATGTCTCCGGCACGAAGACGCCGCCGTATTTCCCGAAATGCCCGGTCGAATCGGGCTGAAGGAAGCGCGGAGCAGAGGCGTGGTCAGGCGCAGACATGGCGTTTACGGGTAGGTTTTGAGCGCCCAAACGCAAACGCCTTTTGGCCTTATGGCAGAACTCGCTCGCGGCCCTCAGGTCCGCCGGACGGTCAGCAGGGTGAAATCGTCGCGCAATTCACCGGTGCCGAAATCCTCGACGGCGGCCAGAATCGCGCTGTTCAGGTCGCACGCGTTGCAGGTCCAGTTGGCTCGCACGGCATCCGCCAGCCGCACGTTGCCAAATTCCTTGTCCTCGGCATTCGGCGCCTCCGTCAAGCCGTCCGTGAAGAGCACCAGCGTCGCGCCCAACCCAAAGGGCACCGTGCGGTCGGCAATCGTCGCCGCAAAGGTCTCCGCATCGACCAGCCCCAGGGGCATGCCTTCCGAGCCGACGAATTCGCACTGGCAGCTCGACTGGATTTTCCCGTGCGTCGCCAACAGCGGCAACTCATGGCCGGCCCGAGCCAGGGTGACCTCATCCTTCGCCGGATCCACGATCGCATAGGCCATCGTGATGAACATGCCTTCGCGCACGTCCTCTTTCAGCACCCGGTTCATCTCCGAGAGCACGCGGGCGGGCGAGGCATGGTGCGGCGCGATCGCCCGCAGCTGGGTCCGGCAGATCGCCATCAACAACGACGCCGAGATCCCCTTGCCCGACACATCCGCCACCGCGATGCCCACCCGGTTCCCCTCGAGCGTGATCACATCGTAAAAGTCGCCGCCGATCATTTGGGCGGCGATGTAGCGGGCGTCGAGTTCGAGACCCGGCAGCGGCGGCATCTCCTTGGGCAAAAGCATCAGCTGGACTTCGCTTGCGAGGGACAGGTCGAGGTCGATCCGCTGCTTCTCCACCTGCAGTGCCACAAAGTCCGCGTTGTGCACCGCGAGCCCCGCCTGTTCCGCCAAGGCCGCCACCAGCGAGTAGTCCGTCTCGGTGAACGGCAGGCCATCTGCCGCATTGCAGACGCAGAGCACGCCGATCAGCCGCTGCCGCACCAGAATCGGCGCGGCGATCACCGACCGTACGACCAGCGCCGCATCATCATGCTTCACCACGCGGGGATCAGACGGTGCGTCGACCACCAAGGCGCCCTGCCCCGTCGCGGCGACCCGACCGACGACCCCTTCGCCCACGGGAAACGACTCGGATTTCAGCACCTGCTCGATGAACTTCGCGCGCGTGCCCATTTTCATCCTCTGCGTGTCGGGAATCGGCCGGTGCGGGGGAAACAAACCCTCCACCGCGACCCCGCGCATCAGATTGTCCGCGCCCTTCTCAAAGATGCAGGCGCTCAACGCCCCGGTGCTGAGGATCGAAGCATGCACAATGCGCTGGAAAAGTTCGTCGCGCGACAGGCGTTCGCCCACGGCATCGACCATCGTGTGCATGTAATCGAGCACGATCTGCCGTTCCTCCAGCAGCGAGGTCTTCTCCTCCTCAATCCGGGCAGCTTCCCGCTGGGCACGCCAGTAAAGCGCATAGACAAGGGACGCACCCAGAAATCCGCCGAGAATGAAGAGTAACATGGTGACTCCCTTCTGTGTAATTCCCTCCCTGCCGAAGCCGAGTCCAAATCGCCGGAAGGGTTCGCGGCGGGGGATTTTCCCAGTCCGCCGTTACAGCGGGAGGTTGCGCGATTCGACCTGGTTGCGCAGGAAGGCGAGCACGTCCTGGAACTTCGCCGCGTTGTCCGCGTCCGCCGCGACCAGATTCTCATGCGCCTCGAGCACCAGCTTCGCCTGCTCGATCTCCGTGCGCTTCTCCGCCGACAGCGCTTGGGCGCCGCTCCCATCGAAGTTCATCTTGAACTCGCCCGACTCGACGGTGGCCAGCCGGTGCAGCCCGAGGTTGCGCAGGAGCTCGAGGTTGCGCTCGCCCACCCGCACCAGGGTCATGCTGCCGGGCGGCGTCAGTTTGCCCAATAGCAGCGCGCTGCCCGCCAGCACGCCGAGAAAGGTGCTGTCCATGCTGGCGCAGCCGTGGAAATCCAGCACGAAGCGGGTTTTCCCCTCCTTCACCATTTCGCCAAAGAAGTCCTTCAAATTCCCACTGCACGCAAAGGAGGCCCGACCCTCAATCCGCACGAGGACGGGATCCGCATAGGCGTTGACGAGGAAGATGGGTTTAATCGGTTCTGACATGCTTGGCCCAGGACGTCGGAAGAATCATGACACCGGAAAGCTGCACCGGAGGGTGCCCCCGGTGCTACCCTCAGTTCTTCGCCACAATTTGGCGCAACACGTAGGGCAAAATGCCGCCGTGCTGATAATATTCGATCTCGATCGGCGTATCGATCCGGCAGGCGACCGCGACCTCCCGGCTCGTGCCGTCCCGGCGCGTGATGCGCAACGTCAAGTCCTGCTGCGGTTTGATGGCCGGCGACAGGCCGATCACGTCGTAGGTCTCGCTGCCGTCGAGCTGCAGGCTCTGCGCGGTGGCGCCGTCCTTGAACTGGAGGGGCAACACGCCCATGCCGACCAGATTGGAACGGTGGATGCGCTCGTAACTTTGCGCCACGACCACCTTGACGCCAAGCAGCTTGGTGCCCTTGGCGGCCCAGTCCCGGGAAGAACCCGTGCCGTATTCCTGCCCCGCAAGGATGATGAGCGGCGTGCCTGCCTTCTGGTGCGCCATCGAGGCCTCGTAGATGGAGGTCTTCTGACCGTCCGCGCCGAGGGTGTTGCCGCCCTCTTCGCCGCCGAGCATCAGGTTCTTGATCCGCACATTGGCGAAGGTGCCGCGGGTCATGACGCGGTCGTTGCCGCGCCGGGAGCCGTAGGAATTGAAATCCTCGAACGCGACGCCGCTCTCGACGAGGAATCTGCCCGCGGGGGAACTCTTCTTGATCGCGCCGGCCGGGGAGATGTGGTCGGTGGTCACCGAGTCGCCGAACAGGCCGAGGACGCGCGCGCCCTTGATCTCGGTGATCGTGCCGGGCTGCATCGAGAAGTTGGCGAAGAACGGGGGTTCCTGGATGTAGGTGGAGTCAGGCTCGAAGGAATAGACGTCACCCGTGGTGGAGGGGATGTCGTTCCATTTCGGATTCTGCTCGGCGAAATTCGTGTAGAGGCGGCGGAAGACCTCGGGCTTGAGCGCGGCCTGCATGTGGTCGCGGACTTCCTGCAGCGTGGGCCAAAGATCCTTGAGGAAGACGTCCTGCCCGGCGCGGTCCTTGCCGAGGGGATCCTTGCTCAGGTCGAGGTCAACCCGGCCAGCGAGCGCGAAGGCGACGACGAGTGGCGGCGACATGAGGAAGTTCGCCTTGATGTTCTGGTGCACGCGGGCCTCGAAGTTGCGGTTGCCCGACAACACCGAAGCGGCCACGAGGTCGTGCTTGAGCACCGCTTCCTCGACCGGCGCGGCGAGCGGGCCGGAATTGCCGATGCACGTCGTGCAACCGTAACCCACGGTCTGGAAACCCAGCTGGTCGAGATACGGCGTGAGGCCGGTCTTGTTGAGATAGTCCGTGACCACGCGGGAACCGGGGGCGAGCGAGGACTTCACGATCGGACTCACCGTCATGCCCCGCTCCACCGCCTTCTTCGCCACCAAACCGGCGGCGAGCATCACGCTCGGGTTCGAGGTGTTGGTGCAGCTGGTGATGGCCGCGATCAGCACGGAACCGTGGCCGACCTTGTGGCCGTCAACCTGCGCGCTGATCGTGGCGAACTCCTCGGCCTTCTTGCCAAACCCGGCCTCGGCGACGGGTTTCGAGAAGGTCTTGACGAAGCTCTCCTTCAATTGCGTCAGGACAATGCGGTCCTGCGGACGCTTGGGACCCGCGACACTCGGCACGACGGCCGAGAGGTCGATCTCGACGACTTGCGAGTAATCGATTTCGCCCTTCTGCGGGATGCCCCACAGGCCCTGCGCCTTGTAGTAGGCTTCGTAGGTGGCGACCTGCGCCTCGTCGCGCCCCGTGGCGCGCAGGTAGTTGGAGCACTCGCCGTCGATGGGGAAGAAGCCCATCGTGGCGCCGTATTCGGGGGCCATGTTGGCGATCATCGCGCGATCGACCACCGGCAGCGCCTTCGCGCCGGGACCAAAGAACTCCACAAACTTGCCCACGACCTTCGTCTTGCGCAGCAGTTCCGTGACGGTGAGAGCCAGGTCGGTGGCGGTGACGCCTTCACTCAAGGCGCCCGTCAGATGCACGCCCACGACGTCGGGGGTGAGGAAATAAACCGGCTGGCCCAGCATGCCGGCTTCGGCTTCGATGCCGCCGACGCCCCAGCCCACGATGCCGAGACCGTTGATCATGGTGGTGTGCGAATCGGTGCCGACCAAGGTGTCGGGATAGTAAACGTTGCCCGCCTTGAGGATACCCTGGGCGAGGAATTCGAGATTCACCTGGTGCACGATGCCGATACCCGGCGGCACGACCTTGAACGTGTCAAAGGCCTGCATGCCCCACTTCAGAAATTGGTAGCGCTCGCGGTTGCGGCTGAATTCGAGATCGAGATTCTTCTCCATCGCCTCGGGTGAACCCGCAAAATCCACCTGCACCGAATGGTCCACGACGAGATCGACCGGCACGAGCGGCTCGATCACCTTCGGATTTTTGCCCAACTTCGCCGCCGCCGAACGCATCGCCGCCAAATCCACCAAAAGCGGCACGCCCGTAAAGTCCTGCAAAACAATCCGCGCCACCACGAACGGGATCTCCGCCGTGCGCGACTCCGTCGGCTTCCACTCCGCCAGCTCCTTGATGTTGGACTCCAGCACGCGCTTGCCGTCGCAATTGCGCAGCACGGCCTCGAGCACGAGGCGGATGCTCACGGGCAAACGCGAAATCTTGAAACCGGCCTGCTCAAGGGCCGGCAGGGAATAGAACTGCTTGCCGTCGGCAAAGGTCTGGAGGGTGTTGAACGGATTCGGGAGGGACATGATGGAGGCGAAATTAAAGGCGCGAGGGACTGGGATGGTGGAAAACGCGTGGATTTCCCCTTCAAAGTATCAGCCGGCGAGCGCGGCCTTGACCTTGGCAAAGCTGGGCAGGTCCTTCGGCGTCGGGGTTTGTTCGGCGTATTTGATCACGCCGTCCTTGCCGATGACAAAGGCCGCGCGGGCGGAGGTGTCGCCGACGCCGGCGAGATTCGGGAACACGACGTCATAGGCCTTCGTGACGGTCTTGTTCAAGTCGGAGAGCAGCGTGACCTTGATGCTGTTGGCCTTGGCCCACGCCTCGTGCGTGAACGGGCTGTCGATGCTGATGCCATAGACGGCCGCGCCGAGGTCGGCGTAGACGGTCAGGCCGCCGGTGACATCGCACATTTCCTGCGTGCACACGCCGGTGTAGGCGAGCGGGAAGAACAACAGGACCACGGGCTGCTTGCCGAAGTGATCGCTCAGCTTGATGTCTTTGAGACCGTCCGCGGTTTTGGTCTTGAGGGTGAAATCCGGGGCGTTGGTGCCGATTGCGAGGGCCATGGGAGAAGGGGTTGTGGGTTGGAGTTTCCGTTGGCGGGACCGCCAGCGAACGAACCGCTAAAATAGAACTGCGCGGCACGGTGCCGCAACCCCCATTTGCCGTTATGAGCGGACTTACTGCCGGCGAGATGATTCCCATTAGTTCACCTCCACTGCGCGCTTGCGCCCCACCCGGCTCCGGCCGTTAACTCCCGCCTCGAACATGACTGATATTCTGGCCGAACTCGACTGGCGGGACCTCTACGCCGATAGCACGGATCGCGACGCCCTGGCGCAACGCCTCGCCGCCGGCCCGCTGACGCTTTATTGCGGCTTCGATCCCACCGCGGATTCGTTGCACGTCGGCAACCTCGTGCCGCTCTTCGCCCTCCGCCGCTTCCAACTCGCGGGGCACCACCCGATCGTCCTCGCCGGCGGCGCCACCGGCATGGTCGGCGATCCCTCCGGCAAATCCGACGAACGCAACCTGCAGACCCCGGACCAAGTCGCGCACAACATCGCCGCCATCCGCGGCCAGCTGCAGAAATTCCTCGATTTCACCACCGCGCAGAATCCCGCCTGCCTCGTCAACAACGCCGACTGGACCGCACCGGTCTCGTTCCTCGAATTCCTCCGCGACGTCGGAAAACACATCACGGTGAACACCATGGTCGCGAAGGACTCCGTCCGCTCGCGGATGGAGGAACGCAGCAGCGGCATCAGCTTCACGGAGTTCAGCTACATGCTGCTTCAAGGCCACGATTTCTACCACCTGCGGAAAACGCTCAAGTGCGAGCTGCAGGTCGGCGCCACCGACCAGTGGGGCAATATCACCGTCGGCACCGAGCTCACCCGCAAGAAACTCGGCGTCACCGTCTGGGGTCTCGTCTTCCCCCTGCTCACCAAGTCCGACGGCTCCAAATACGGCAAGACCGCCGCGGGCACCGTCTGGCTCGACGCGCAACGCACCTCCCCTTACCGCTTCTACCAGTTTTTTGTGAACAGCGATGACAGCGACGTCATCAAGCTGCTCAAGATCCTCACCTTCCTTTCCCGCGACGAAATCACCGCGCTCGAAACCGGATTGGCCGCCCAGCCCGGTGCCCGCGGGGCGCAAAAAGCCCTCGCCCGCGAAATGACCACGCTCGTCCACGGCCCCGAGGCTCTCGCCGCCGCGCTCAAGGCCTCCGAGATCCTCTTCGGCGGTTCGCTCGACGGGGTGACCGAGGAAATCTTCAACGACGTCGTCGGCGAAGTCCCCACGCTGGACCTCGAACGCGCCAAGCTCGACGGGGCCGGCTCCGCCATCGCCGACCTCGTCGTGCAAGCCGGACTCGCTCCTTCCAAGGGCCAGGCCCGCAAGGACCTCGACGCGGGCGGCATTTATTTGAACAACGTCCGCGCCGAGCACACGCGGGCGGTGACGCCGGCCGACCTGCTGTTCGGGAAGTACCTGCTCCTGCGCAAAGGCAAGCGCAGCTACGCCGTGCTCGTCGCGCGCTGAGGCCCGCGCAAGGTCAGTTCCTGGCGGGCTGGAGATGCAGGGCCCCGAGCGGCTTGAGCTCGAGCACCCGTTCAACCGACTCCCCGCCGCTACGCCCGCGCAACTGCAGGCGTTGCGGGCCGGGGGTCATCGGGGAAAACAAACTGCCGCTCACCGTTTCGCCGGGCGCGATGGGCAGGCTCAGATCGAGCCGCCGACGATCAAACTCGGCCACGACCTTCGCCTTGTTTTTGCTGTTCATGACCACGACAGCGGTGATGTTCACCACCGCGACCACCGGAATCACGCTCAGCACCGCCACCGCGCCCCCGGTCGCCGCGCCCCCGGCCATGCCCGAGCCCATCGCCGCGGCAGTCGCCGCCGCACTGTAAATCACGATCACCCCGGCGCCCGCGAGCAACTTGAGCCCCGTCTTGCCGTATTTGTCCGAGTTCGTGTGGATTGAGCTTCTCCAGCGCCCACGGATCGACACCTGACAATTGCGGGAGCCCGCGGCAAATTGAAGCGCTCGGCCGATGGCGTCGCGACATTCCAATCCAACCGGCGCGCTGGAGGAGCATCGTCCTTCGCCCTCCGGTATTTCTTCGCGGTGACGCACCCGGAGAAAAGCAGAACCGCAGCGCTCAACCAAAAGACCCGAACAACGCGACGGAGGGCTTCGGGCATGCCCTTGCATGCCGCGCCCACTTGCCTCCG
>JAUXOH010000347.1 GCA_030682505.1 Candidatus Didemnitutus sp.
CTCACCGCGGACCGCAATCCCGGCAAGACCGGCATCTGGATCGAGCGACGCAAGATCGCCGCCATCGGGGTCGCCGTGAAGAAGTGGACGACTTTCCACGGCTTCGCACTCAATGTGAACACCGACCTCAGCCCGTTCACCGGCATCATCCCCTGCGGCATCACCGCCAGCGACGGCACGGTGACCTCGATGCAGCTCGAACTCGGCCGACCGATCGACCTCGCCGAGGCGAAAGCCGTGCTGGCCAGCAAATTCTGGGAAATGCTGCCTCGCTTTTTCAACCACCAGTGAGAACGGAAACCAGGCATTTTCTTCCGCGGCGCATCCTGATCTTGAAATCTCCGTGGATATCCCTGCCATCGGTGACTCTTCTCTGATGACGCCCACCTCGCGCAAACCCGACTGGCTCCGCGCCAAGCTGCCTTCCGGCCCCGGCTACCAAGCCACGCGGCGCATGGTCGAGGAGAACAAGCTTCACACCGTCTGCCAGAGCGCCCAATGCCCGAACATCGGCGAGTGTTGGACCCGCGGCACCGCGACCGTGATGATCTTGGGCAACATCTGCACGCGGTCCTGCAACTTCTGCGCGATCCAGGTCGGCCGCCCCACGGAATACGATCTCGGTGAACCCGCCCGGGTCGCCGACGGCGTGCAAAAGATGGGCCTGCGCCATTGCGTCATCACCTCCGTCGCCCGCGATGATCTACAGGACGGCGGCGCCAGCGTCTGGGCCGCCACGATCCGCGCCACCAAGTACAAGAGCCCAAATTGCGCCATCGAGGTGCTCGTGCCGGACTTCAAGGGCCACATGGACCTGGTCGACATCGTCCTCGGAGCCAAGCCCGACATTTTCAACCACAACATCGAGACCGTGGAGCGGCTGCAGCGCCCCGTCCGCGTGCAAGCCCGCTACGACCGCTCCCGCGCCGTGCTTCGCCACGCCAAGTCTCGCGGCTTTACCACCAAGACCGGCATCATGCTCGGGCTCGGCGAAACGCAGGACGAGATCGCGCAATGCCTGCGCGACATCGCCAGCGACCAGACCAACATCCTCACGATCGGACAGTACCTGCAACCCACGCCGCAACACTGGAAGATCGACCGCTGGGCTCCGCCGGAGGAATTCGCCCACTGGAAGAAATTCGGCCTCGAACTCGGCATCGGGGTCGTGGAATCCAGCCCGCTCGTGCGTTCCAGCTACCACGCCGACGAGCAGTCGCAGAAATACACCGGCCCCGAGCACCTGAACACGGCCAACACGCTCGCGGCGACCTAAGCGGGATCCGGCGCCTCCAGGCAACCAGCGACTGACCGAGGTTGGGGCGTGTCCGGTCGGCAATATCTCGGCCCTCGCCGGACCGCGAAGCGCGAATTGCCTTCCCGCGGCGAATCGTTCTTGGTGCTGGAATGAATCTCCGTCTGCTTGCCGTCTTCACTGCCTGTAGTTCACTGCTCGCCACCGCTGTTCAGGCCGGTCAGCTCGTTTCCGGACCGATGCTCGGGTATCGCTCGCACCGCGAGGTGTTCCTCTGGCTCGAGACCAAGGGCGCAAATGCCGTGACGCTCGATTATTGGATCGCGGGCAAGCCCGAGACGGCGCAGTCGATCACCCGGGACGCCTTGAGCGAGTCCCCGGCCAACGGCCAGGTCATTCATTTCCGCCCGGGCATGCTCGAGGTCGGCGCCGACTACGAATACACGCTCAGCATCGACGGAGAGAAGCTTTCGTTCCCCTATCCCACGACTTTCAAGACCACGAAACTGTGGGAATGGCGCGGGCCGCCGCCGGAGTTCACCTTCCTCGTCGGCTCCTGCCTCTACGTCAATGAGCCGGCCGTTGACCGCCCCGGCACGCCCTACGGCAAGGGACTTGAGGCCGTGAGCCTCGCGGGAGAAACGGGCGCCGACTTCATGGTCTGGCTCGGGGACAATTGGTATTACCGCGAGGTCGACTACAGTTCCGTCAGCGGCCTCTGGCATCGCGCCCAGCGCGACCGCGCCCAGCCCGAATTGCAAAAATTGCTCGGCACGATGAACCACTACGCCACGTGGGACGACCACGACTACGGTCCGAACGACAGCAACTGGTCTTTCGAGTTCAAGGAGGAGACCCGCAAGATCTTCAAGTCCTACTGGGGCAACCCGAGCTACGGTGAACGCGGCAACCCCGGCGTCTACACGAAATTCTATTGGGGCGACGCGGTCTTCATTCTGATGGACGACTACACCTACCGTGACGACGTCGAGCTCGATCAGGACAAGCACGAAGCGAAGAGCATGTGGGGCCGCCGCCAATTGGAATGGCTCAAGCAATCCCTGCTGCAGGCCAAGAGCCTCGGCCACTACACGTTCAAGTTCATCGGCAACGGCACCCAGGTGCTCCAGACCGGCGAGCTCAAAATGAGCCACGAAGCCTACCGCCGCGAACGCGAGGAACTCATCCAGTTCATCGCCGACAACAAGATCACGGGCGTCGTCTTTCTCACGGGCGATGTGCATCACACGGGGCTCTATCGCCGGCAACTCGGCGCGGACGGACCGTGGATCTATGAGATCACCTCCTCTCCCCTTTCCGCGGGTTCCTGGGCGGTTGAGAAAAGCCCCAAGGCGGACGATCCATTCGTCATCAAGGAAACGCTGGTCGGGGATCAGAATTTCGTGAGCGTCTCCGTCACCGGCGAAGGCGCGACGCGGGCCCTCGTCGTCAGTTCGACCGACAAGCAGGGCGTCAAGCGCTTCGAACACACGATCAAGGCCACCGACCTCGGCTTCGTGCCGCGCCGCCGCTCGGCCCGGTAACGCCTGCCTATCGTTCTCCGCCGGAGAGAATAACCTCGCCTCGTTCCGGGGCGGGGTTATTTTTTTGAGGGCAAAACCACCCTCATGGACAACAAGAAGAAAATCGTCGAAAACTGGTTGCCCCGCTACACGGGCGTCGCGCTGAAGGACTTTGGCAAATACGTCCTCCTCACCAATTTTGACCGCTACGTCGAACTCTTCGCTGAGTGGCACGACGTGCCGGTCATCGGTCGCGACAAACCGATGCCGAGCGCCACTGCGGGCGAAATCTCGATCATCAATTTCGGCATGGGCAGTGCGACCGCCGCCACGATCATGGACCTGCTCATGGCGATCAAACCCAAGGCCGTGCTTTTTCTGGGCAAGTGCGGCGGGCTCAAGCACCGCGCCAAGATCGGCAGCCTCATCCTGCCCATCGCGGCCATCCGCGGCGAGGGCACGAGCAACGATTATTTCCCGCCCGAGGTTCCCGCCATGCCCTCGTTTGCCCTGCAGAAGGCGATTTCGACGACCATCCGGGATAGCAGCCAGAACTATTGGACCGGCACCGTTTACACCACGAACCGTCGCGTGTGGGAGCATGACACCGAATTCAAGAAATACCTCGCGCGCCTGCGCGTGATGGCCATCGACATGGAAACCGCGACGATCTTCATCACGGGTTTCGCCAACGAGATTCCGACCGGAGCCCTGCTCCTCGTCTCGGACGAACCGATGACCCCCGAGGGCGTGAAGACCGCCGAAAGCGACCGCAAGGTTGACGGCGACCATGTCTCCATGCACCTGCGCATCGGCATCGATTCACTCAAGCAACTCGTGAACAACGGCCTCACGGTCAAACATCTGAAGTTCTGAGCCGGGCCGACCCGCCCACCCACCGCAATCTGTCGCCGTCCGTTCCGCATGCTCGTCCGCATCAAAGGCGCGATTTCAAATTGCTACCTCCTGCTCGGCAACCGGCCGGTGCTGGTCGACACCGGGGCACCGGGCGACCTGCCCCGGATCCTCGCGGCCCTGAAGGCAAATCAGGTCGAACCGGCGCAACTCGCGCTGATTCTGCTGACCCACGGACACAGCGATCATGCGGGCAATGCCGCGGAGTTGCAGCGGCGCAGCGGCCGGCCGGTGGCGCTGCACGCCAATGATGCCGCGCTCGCGCGCTTGGGCGAAAACGGCGTCCTCGCCGTGCAATCCGAATTGGGCCGCCTGGTCCGCCCGTTCCTCGACGAGCCTTTCCCCGCCTTCGAGCCCGACATCCTCTTTCGCGAGTCCTTTTCGCTGGAGCCCTACGGCGTGCGCGGCCACGTCCTGCCTACCCCGGGCCACACCCTCGGCTCGGTCTCCGTGGTGCTCGACGCGGGCGAGGCGGTCATCGGCGACGTGCTCCGCGGCAGCATGGCCTGGCCGAATCGCGCTCGGCCGCATTTCTTCTGCAACGACCCCGACCTGAACACGCGCAGCATTGTCCGCCTTGCGCGCGTGGGCTTGCTGCGCTGCCACCCCGGGCACTTCGGCAGCTTCCCCGGTTCGCAGCTCGGTCGCTTCCTCTCCACCGGCGGCGGCGAGATCCTCGAGTTCTCCGGCGAGGCGGTCTGACCGCCCGCCGCGGGCGCGGGCTTGCGCGGCCCACCTCCAGTCGCCATCAAGGCACCGTGGCTCACACTATCGCTTTTCTCGGTTCCGGTCGGCTCGCCTCCGCGATCATTCGCGGCTTGATTGCGAAGAACGTCTGCGCGCCCGCGGAAATTGCCGCGACGAGCAAGACCGGCACGTCGGCGCAGGCCCTCGCCCACGAGACCGGCATCACGTTTGAACCCGATCTCGTGCGGCTCCTCGGCCCCGCCGAAATCGTGATTGTCGCCTTCAAGCCCCAATCGCTCGCCACCGCCGACCCGCGCCTCGCGGAACTGACCACCGGCAAGCTGGTGGTCTCGCTCCTCGCGGGCAAACGCCTCGCCCGGCTCGCCCAATCCTTTCCCTCCGCCCGCAATCTGGTGCGCACGATGCCGAACACGCCTGCGGCCATCGGCGCAGGCATCACGGCCTATTGTGCCAACCAGCCGCTCACGGACGCCGACCGGCAAACCGTGGGCGCCCTGCTCGGCGCGCTGGGCCAATTCCTCGAACTCGATGAGAAGCACCTCGACGCGGTCACCGCCCTCAGCGCCGGTGGACCGGCCTTCCTATTCGAATTCACCGCCGCACTGCGCGAAGCGGGCATCGCAGCCGGTCTGCCCGCGGACGTCTCGGAACGGCTCACCGTCGAGACCGTCCTCGGTTCCGCCCGACTGCTCGCCCGCACCGGCAGTTCGCCCGAGGCGTTGCGCGATCAGGTCGTCTCGCCCAACGGCACGACATCTGCCGGCCTGCAGGTGATGGAGACCCGGCAATTCCGCGCCACGCTGCGCGACACCATTCTGGCCGCCACCCGTCGCGCCGACGAATTGTCGCGGGACTGACCGCAGTCCCGTTTTCCGGCTCGATTCCCCCCGCTCCTTTCTGGATTCTCCGCCCATGTCCTCCCCCCTCTCCGGCCGCATTCTCGTCACCGGTGGCGCCGGGTTCATCGGCAGCGCGCTGGTCTGGGCGCTCAACCAACGCGGCCTGACCGATATCGTCGTGTCCGACTACCTGGGCACCGACGAGAAATGGAGGAATCTCGTGCCGCTGAAATTCGCCGACTACGTGGAGGCCGGGCATTTTCGCACGCGCCTCGCGACGGACCCCAAGGCCTTCGGCCGGTTCACCGCCGTGTTCCACCTCGGCGCCAATTCGTCGACAACCGAGAAAAACGCCGCGCTGCTGATCGACAACAATTACGCCTACACCAAGGAACTCGCCCTTTGGGCGATGGCCCAGGACGCCCGCTTCATCTACGCGTCGTCGGCCGCGACCTACGGCGATGGTGCGCACGGGATGGATGACAAGTCCGACGACCTGGCCGCGCTGCGGCCGCTCAACATGTATGGCTACTCGAAGCACCTCTTCGACCTGCACGCGCAGCGCCAAGGCTGGTTGAAGCGCATCGTGGGCGTGAAATATTTCAATGTTTTCGGTCCCAACGAGGACCACAAGGGCGACATGCGCTCACTCGTGAACAAGGCCTTCGCCCAGATCACCGCCACCGGGACCCTGCAACTCTTCAAGAGCCACCGGGCGGAATTCAAGGACGGCGAGCAGAAGCGCGATTTCCTCTACGTGAAGGATGCGGTGGAGATGACGTTGCATTTTGCCGATTCGGCGCGGACGGCGGGCGGCTTGTTCAACCTCGGCTCCGGCCAGGCCAACACCTGGATCGCGCTCGCCGACGCCATTTTCAGCGCAATGGGCCGCCAACCGCAGATCGAGTTCATCGACATGCCCGGGGAACTGCGCGGCAAATACCAGTATTTCACGCAAGCCGACACCGCGAAGCTCCGCGCCACCGGTTTTGCGCGCGCGATGACACCGCTCGATGCGGCGGTGCGCGACTACGTGCAGAATCATTTGATGACAGGCCGCAAACTCGGCGAGTAATCGCGCCGACGACGAACGTCAGGGCTGACGGGCCGCAGGATTGGGTTCTGCGGTCGGGGGATAACCGACGCTCAAGCGCGGCCACGCCTCCGGCACGGCAAAGCGCTCCGGCGTCACGCGGGTCGAGTTCAATTCCATTTTGGAAAAAACCATGACGTAAAGCGTCTTGTCGCCGACCTTGGTCTCGATCCGCTGGGGCTGCAGCGTCCCGTCGATTTCCCGGAATTCGCTGAAGATGGATTCCACCATCACCCGCTGTTCCCGCGCGATGCGGAAAACACTGCGCCGCACGATCTCGGCGGTTTCGTTGTCGATCCACAGAAAGAAAATGTCGTCCCGCGCGCTCATCACGAGCAGCTTGCTGGCCGGACGGCCGTGCACCAGGTCCTCACCGGCATAGTCGACCGTGTAGCCCTTGAGTTCGAAATCCACCAACGGTCCGTCAAAATCCGCATTGGCGATGAAATCCGTCCGTTCGCGCGGAGACATCCGGAGCGGGCGCCCGCCCTCCACCTCGCTGTTGGAAATAAGCGGCTCATGGCTCCCGTCGAAAATCTGGGTCACGCGGCGCTGCGGCGACGTGCTTTCAAGTCGCAACTGGCCCGGCCGGGCAGCCCAGAGCTTGAAGTCGATGATCTCATCGCCGACCAGCGTGCGGCCTTCGGCGTAGAGCGACTGCAGGGCCCGCGTCCGCCCCCCCGAGCGTTCGCTGTGCCGGCGCGCGAGGTCGCGGCCCAGATCACTGGCACAGGTGGTCGCGGCGAGCACGACAAAGCAAAGGACAAACCGAAACATGCTCCCACTTTGCCCAGCCGACCGCGCCCGTCCATCCCGATCAACGAAAACACCAATCGTCTGCTTGCGGTCGGCCCCCTGCCTCGCACACTTGGGCCATGGAATTTGGCTGGTGGGAACGCGACGAGGAAAAAACGAACTGGAACATCTCCGTGCGCTACCACGGCGGCAAGGTCACGTTCAGCCGCAAATACGGCCACAACAACCCGTGGGAGGATTTCACGCCCACGGAAGATCAGTGGGACCGGTTGCTCAAGGAGGCCGAGCGCCGCCTGCCCCGCCGGCTCTTGAGCAAACAGGAGTTTGCCCGGCTCACGGAGTGCCGGCCGAAGTGAGGTGCGGTCGCACCTGCGGCCACAAGAACACAAACGAGGAGGCGAACTCCTCCGGGCGCTGCGCCGTCCAACGATCGATTGCGGACACGGTAAACCATCCTCCGCGCTGGATTTCGCGAGGATTGAGCGAAAAAGGGCCTTCCCCGGCCGCCCGGTAGACCCACACAAACTCCGCTCCCGTCTCGGCACCAGCGTCGAGCTTGAGAAGTCGTTGCGGAGGCTGGGTGGGACGAAAACCGAGTTCCTCCTCCAACTCCCGCAGCACCGTTTGGTCGTAGTCGTGACCCGACTCCACATGGCCCGCACACGAGGAGTTCCACTTTCCCGGAAAGGTGTCTTTTTCGAGGGAACGCAGGTGCAGGAACACTTCTGCGGCCGCGTTCTGCACAAACACGTGCACCGCCCGATGCCGCAGGCCCTGCGCGTGCACCGTGCCCCGCGACGCCCGGCCGATCACGTGATCACGGTCGTCCACCACGTCAAACAGCTCATCGAGGTCTTGGCCCACGCCGGGAGTTTCCCGCCTAACTCCCTCAAGTCGAGCCGCGGTTTGCCTTCTCCCGAGGGTCGGAGGAAGTTTGGTTTGTCTTTCAGGTCGAATCCGGTGTTTGGTGAACCCTTCCCTTTTTTCCCATGGCCAAAATAGAAATCAGCCAAGTCGCCGACATCCTCAAGAAACACAAGATCGACCCCGCGCTTTTGCGCGAGATCGTCGAGGAGTTGAACTTCGTCACGCAGCCGAATGCGGACGACGACATCAAGCCCCCGGCCCCGAAGAAGCAGTTCGTCGTGCTCCTCTCGGATCCCTCCGGCAAGCTGCCCAAGCAGGATCTCACGGGCTGGGTCGTGCAGATCCCGGAGGACGCGAGCCCTTACTCCACCACCGACCGCATCTTCAAGGCCTCCTACGATTTCAACGCCTCCAAACGCGGGCGCATGCTGCCCGTGAAGTCGATCGGCGAGTCCCTCGAAAGCGCGAGCGCCAAGTATTTCAAGGAGTCCGAGCTCTGGGTGAAGACCAAGATGCCCGTCGCCGTCGTGGTGACCGACAACGTCCTTCCCAAGGACGAGCTCAAGATTGAGAAAGTGGACCGTCGTCGCCGCCTGGAAGAGGAATAAGCCGCACCGGTGCGCCGGGACGATCGCTGCCGACAGCGCGGTCGCTCAGCGCAGGCCGAAGGCTTCAGGGCGGATTTCGCGGGCTTTCAGCGCTTCGCGGAGGGTGCCGAGATCGAGTTTGTCGCCGGGCTTCACCCCGCGGTCCTTGAACCAGCCTTGGTTCATCTCGAGCGCAAACTGCATGTCGCGACCGCGCGAGGGCACGGCCTTTTCATCGAGCGGATAGAGCGGGTAAATCTCACGCAACACGCCCGTGGCATCGAAATACCCGATGTCGAGCGGCAACGTGGTGTTGCGCATCCAGAAACTCATTTGCTGACTGCGCGGAAAGACGAAGAGCATCCCCTCGTCGCGCCCCATCGTCTGGCGGAACATCAGGCCGCGTTGCACCTCGTCGGGCAGCACGGCGACCTGCAGCTGCACCGTTTGGGCGCCGAGCTTGAACGCGAAGCGGTCATCGATGGTTTTGGGAGTGGTGCGCACGGTTTTTTCGCCACAGGCGGTGAGGGTGCCGAGCAGCACGAGACAAAAGCCAAGGGCAAGGTGGGAGCGGGAGAACATCTTTGCGTTTTAAGGTGAATACTGGCTAGACACCTGCACGGAAAATTCAACTCCTCTGTCACCGGTGCCCATGAAACTCCCTCCCCTGCTCTTCGCCGACACCCACGCCAGCACCGACATGCTCTACTTCGGCGGGGTCGAGGTGCACGATCCCTTCGTCGCCTTCGGGGCAAAGGGGAAGAAGATCACGGTGCAAAGCGCCCTCGAATTCGGCCGGGTCAAGAAAACCGGCGGTTTCGACACGGTGCTGTCGCGCGAGGAATGGCTCGAAAAGGCGAAGCGCCGCTTTGGCCCGAAGGCGGGCGTGGCCGAGATGATCGTCTGTCTCGCCAAGGCCCATCAGCAGCGCGCCTTCCGGATCGCCGACGATTTTCCCGCGGCGCTTTACGCCAAGCTCCAAGCGCACGGCCTGAGCCTGGTCTTCGCTGACGGCATGCTTTTCCCCGAACGCGAAATCAAAACCGCGGCCGAGGCCGAGGCCGTTCGCGCGGGCAACAAACTGGCCGCCGTCGGGTTTTCGGTGACCGAAGCGGTCCTCACTGCAGCCACGATCAAGGGCCGCAGATTGATTTTTGAAGGCAAGGTGCTCACGTCGGAGCGCCTGCGTTTCCTGATCGAGACCGCGATCAAGGAAAAGGGCGGCGAAGCACGCGACACGATCGTCGCGGGCGGCGATCAGGCCTGCGATCCGCACGAGCGCGGCTCCGGCCCGCTCCGTCCGCACGAGTTGATCATCGTCGATATCTTCCCCCGCCACCTCAAGAGCGGCTATCACGGCGACATGACACGAACCTACTTGAAGGGCCGGGCCCGCGAGGTGCAGCGCCGCATGGTCGAGACCGTGCGCGTCGCCCAGCTCGTCGCCACACGAGCGATTCGGGCCGGCGTCGATGGTCGCAAGGTGCATCAGGCCGTCGTCGATCTCTTCGAAGAGGAAGGCTACCAGACGACCCGCCACGCCAACGGGGCGACGGGTTTCTTCCACGGCACCGGTCACGGTCTCGGTCTCGCGATCCACGATCCCGGCGCCCGCATCGGACCGGTTTCCTCCCGTCTCAGGCGCGGCGCCGTGCTGACGGTCGAGCCCGGCCTGTACTATCCCGGACTCGGCGGCTGCCGCTGGGAAGACGTCGTGCAGGTCACGGCCACGGGCACCGAACCTCTTTCCCGTCATCCCTACCGTTGGGAGATCCGCTGAACACTCTCCACCGCATGAAATCCCTCCTCAAGAAAATATCCAAACTGCACATCCTCGTCGTGGGCGACGTGATGCTCGACCATTACATTTGGGGCGACGCCCAGCGCATCTCGCCGGAGGCCCCGGTGCCGGTGATCGATGTCGAGCGGGATACTTACAGTGCCGGCGGCGCGGCCAACGTCGCACTCAACATCACCTCGCTCGGTGCCAAGGCCACCATCGCGGGCTTCTTCGGCCGCGACGATGCCGGCCAGCGGCTGAAGGGGATTCTGACCCAGAAGGGCATCCAGACCGTCTCCACTCCCGGCAGCGGTTCGACCATCGTGAAGACCCGCGTAATCGTGCGGCGCCAGCAACTCTGCCGCCTCGACCGCGAATCCCCGCAGCCCCACTACGCCATCGATCCAAAACTGATCGAGGCCACGTTCGACAAGTTGGTGCGCAAGTGCGACGCCGTGATCTTTTCCGACTACGCCAAGGGCATGCTCACCGACGAACTGGTGGCCAAGGTCTCGGCCCTCGCCCGCGAACATAAGAAATTCATTGCGATTGATCCCAAGCCGAGCCGCAAGATCCGGTTCTTCGAGCCCGACATCCTCACGCCCAACCGCAAGGAGGCCTTGCAGCTCGCGGGCATCGAGCAGGAGCCCCACCAACCCTTCCCCGCCGCCGAAATTTGCGCGCGCATCTACGAGCAATACCGACCGAAGCACCTCGTCATCACTCTCAGTGAGGACGGCATGTTGCTCTCCCACCAGGGCAAGCCCGGCCGCATCGTTCCGACGATGGCCCGCGAGGTCTTCGATGTTTCCGGGGCAGGCGACACCTCCATCGCCGCGCTCACGCTCGGTCTGGTCGCGGGCGCCGTGCTGGAAGAAGCCACGCAGCTGGCCAACCTCGCCGCCGGCGTCGTGGTGGGCAAACTGGGCACGGCCACGGTCACGCCCAAGGAGATCCTCGAACACGTCGCCGAGGAAAACTGACCACCCATGGCCAAAGCCCTGTTCCTCGACCGCGACGGCACGTTGATCCTCGACAAGGATTACCTCGCCGATCCCTCGGGGGTGGAACTGATCGCCGGCGTGCCGGACGCCCTCCAGCGCGCGCGGGAGCTCGGCTACCGGCTCTTCCTCTTCACCAACCAGTCGGGCATCGGCCGGGGCTTTCATACGATCGAGGACACCCACCGGTGCAACGAGCGGATGCTCGAACTGCTCGCCCTGCCGTCGCCGGTTTTCGACGCGATCTGCATCGCGCCGGAGGCACCCGACCAACCGTCGCTCTATCGCAAGCCTTCCCCGCAGTTCATCTTGGAGATGATCACGCAGCACCAGCTCGATCCGGAACAGTGCTGGATG
>JAUXOH010000362.1 GCA_030682505.1 Candidatus Didemnitutus sp.
ATGTTGGGATCGAAAATGATGTCCTCGGCGGGGAAGCGCAGCTGATCGACGAGCAGGCGGTAGGCGCGCGTGCAGATGCGGACCTTCTCGTCGCGCGTGGCGGCCTGGCCCTGTTCGTCGAAGGCCATGACGACGGCCGCGGCGCCGTAACGCTGGAGCAATCGGGCGCGGTGGAGGAACTCGGCCTCGCCGTCCTTGAGCGAGATGGAATTGACGATTCCCTTGCCCTGCAGGCAGCAGAGACCGGCCTCGAGCACGCTCCATTTCGACGAATCGAGCATGATCGGCACGCGGCAGATCTCCGGCTCGGCGGCGATGAAGTTGAGCAGACGCACCATCGTGGCCTCGCCGTCGATCAGGGCTTCGTCGACATTGACGTCGAGGATGTTGGCGCCCGACTCGACCTGCTGTCGGGCGATGGCGATCGCGCCGGGCCAATCGCCGGCCTTGATGGCCTTGGCGAATTTGGGCGAACCCGTGATGTTGGTGCGCTCGCCGACGACAACGAAATTGGAAGCGGTATTGGTCACGAAAAGGAGAGGGTCACCACGAAAGACACGAAAGGGGCGGGATCGCGAGGTGGGTCAAGCGATGGTGAGCGGTTCGAGGCCACTGAGGCGGAGGGGGCTGGCTTCGGTGGGCTGGGGCAGCGGGCGCGGGTTGTGTTTGCGCACTTCTTTGGCAATCGCGGCGATGTGGCCGGGTGTCGTGCCGCAGCAGCCGCCGACGAGATTCAGCCAACCTTCGGCGGCGAACTCACCGAGGACCGCTGCGGTTTGCTCGGGCGTCTCGTCGTAGCCGCCCATGGCGTTGGGCAAACCGGCGTTGGGGTAGCACGAGACCGGGCACTCGGCGTGCTTGGCGAGTTCCTCGACGAACGGACGCATCTGGGCGCCGCCGAGCGCGCAATTGATGCCGACACAGAACGGATGCGCGTGGCGGATGGAATTGTAGAAAGCCTCGGTCGTCTGGCCGGAGAGGGTGCGCCCGGATTGATCGGTGATCGTGACGGAAATGAAGATGGGCAGATGTGCACCGACTTCCTCCCAGAGTTTGCCGAGCGCAAAGAGGGCGGCTTTGCAATTCAGGGTGTCGAAGATCGTCTCGATCAGCAGCACATCGACGCCGCCGGCCACCAAGGCACGGGCTTGCTCGTAGTACGCGGAGACAACTTCGTCCCAAGTGACGGCGCGATAGTCAGGGCGGTTGACGTCGGGCGAAAGGGAGAGCGTGCGGTTGAGCGGTCCCAGCGCTCCGGCGACGAAGCAACGGCGGCGGTATTTTTCCTCGGCGCGATGCGCGGCCCGGAGTGCCAGCTGCGCGGCGGCGGTGTTGAGATCGGTGACGGCGGACTCGGTCTGATAATCCGCTTGGGAGATGCGGTTGGCATTGAAGGTGTTGGTTTCCACTAGGTCCGCGCCGGCCTCGAAATACGCGTAGTGCACCCCTTCGACGATCTCCGGCTGCGTGAGGCAGAGCAGGTCGTTGTTGCCCCGGAGATCGTGCGGGTGGGATTTGAAGCGCTCGCCCCGGAAATCCGCCTCGGTGAGTGCGTGGGCTTGGAGCATGGTGCCCATGGCGCCATCGAGAATGGCGATGCGTTGCGCGAACAGATGGCGCAACTCGGCGGCAGCGGTGCTTTGGCGGTGGGTGAGGGCAGACATAACTCGTATCTATGCATCAAGATTCGTTGATATGATAATGGCAACCCTCGCGTGCGGCAATTTCCCGATCAGGGAAAGATTTATGACAAGGCGGCAAACGGGTGTCTGAATGGTTGGTTGCGCGCTTGCCGCGCAACGGGGTGCGGTAAGCGCCCCACCGACGGGAAGGAGGACGGACCACGCGATGCGTGGAAGACAACCGGCGCGCAGGCTTTGCGCTTGCGTGCACGGCTTACGGGGACCTTCGTTGCGACGTCCTGAGTTCTTTATTTGTCCATTTGGCAGACGCAGGGAAGGCCGTGTGATTCGGCCACAGTTGCGCTGCGGTAACGCATGACGTTTCCCATCCCACCCAGGGCGGGAGCAAAGCCAATCTCCGGTTCCAACCGGGGGTGAAGGCGAGGGAAACGGTGCACGGAGCGAGCGATCGTTCGGTGCGGAGTGCGGAGTCCGAATACCTGACTGCCATGTCTCACCCATCGCCGGAGCATTGTGCGCGCACCGGCGGTCACTTCATCGCACATTAATGAAGGGTGGGAGTAGAAACGTGCTTTCGGATTTTCGGTCGTCAGGATCCTCCTGATTGTCGGGCTTGCTGCCCGGCAGACCGAATCTCCCCGGCGACGATCTGCTCTTGCCAACAAGGAAAGCAGATCATGTCAGCCCAACTCCCGGCGTCACTTCGACGCCTCTCCCTCGCGGTCGGCGTCTTGCCGGCCCTGCTGACGGCGCAATCCGCGCCGCAGCAACTCGACCACTACGTCGTCACCGCCACGCGTACGGCTGCCGCCGTCACCACGCTCGGCAGCGCCGTCGACACGATCAGCGCCGCGGAACTCGCGCGTCGCCAGATCACCCATCTGCGCGGTGCGCTCGGCTCGGTTCCCGGTGCCCCGGCGTTCGCCTCCGGCGCCGCCGGGGGGGCGACTTCGCTCTTCCTCCGCGGCGCGAATTCGAACCAGACGCTGTTCCTCGTGGATGGCATCCGCTCGAACGATCCCAACACCGACTATGCGGTTTCGCTCGGCGGCGCCTGTGTGACGGCGTGCGACTCGCTCGAGATCGCTCACGGTCCGCAGAGCACGCTCTACGGCGGCGAAGCGGTCGGCGGGGTGGTTTCGCTCCGCAGCCAGCGCGGTGCGGGCGCACCGACGCGGACAGTTTCGTTCGAGCTCGGTTCGTTCGGCACGGTGCAAGGTTCGCTCGCCGCCCAGGCCGGCGACGCCCGCAGTGCCTACAGTTTCTCCGCCGTCGGCGGCCACACCGACAACGACCGCCCCCACAACGCATTCGACAGTGCCACCTATGCGTTGCGGTTGGATCGCACGGTGAGCGAGCGGGTCTCGTTCGGCGCGACGTGGCGCGGTTTCAACGGCGTCTACGAATCACCCGGCACGCGCTTCACCAATGATCCGGACAATCAGGATCACGAGAGCAACCAGCTCGCGACGGTGTTCGCGGCCTTCACGCATTCGGCGGATCTCTCCAGCCGGGCGGTGATCGGTGGGCAGGACCGGCGCTTCGTTTCGGAAAACCCCGGCGCTTTCGGCACCCAGGTAACCTTGGTGAAGAACCGCCGCGCGATCCTCGATTGGCAGACCACTTACACGGGCAGCGAGCCGCACCGGGTGACCGGTGGCTTGACCGCCGAGGCGAACCGCACGCGCAACACCGGTTTCGGTGACATCAACAAACAGCAGGAACTGCTGGCCGTGTTCGTGCAGGACGAGTTTTCGCCGGTGGAAAACGTATTTCTGACCGCCGGTCTGCGCAGCGATGATCACGATACGTTCGGCCGCGCCACAACCGGCCGCGCCACCGCCGCGTGGTTGGCGGCGGACAGCCGGCTGAAGCTGCGCGCGACCTACGGCACGGCATTTCGCGCGCCGTCGTTTCTCGATCTTTACGGCCAAAGCTCCTTCTACGTGGGCAATCCCAACTTGAGCGCGGAAAAAGCGCGGGGTTGGGATGCTGGGGTTGATTACTACTTGGCGGCGAACCGCGGCACCCTCAGCGCCACGTGGTTCGACATGAGTTACCGCAACCTGATCGTGTTTGATTTCGGGGTGTTTCCCGGGACGGTGCGCAACGTCGAGGAAGCCCGGACCCGCGGGCTCGAGCTGGCCGGCAAGTTCGCGCTCCCCGGTGCCGAAGTGCGCGTCGCCTATACTTATCTTGAGGCGGAGAACACGACGCAGAATACCCGGTTGCTGCGGCGGCCGCGTCACAGTGGTTCGGCGGATGTCTGGCGCGATTTTGGCGGCGGGTTCAGTGCGGGCGCCGGGGTGACCTTTGCCGCGCAACGCGAGGACGTGCACGCCGCGACGTTCGGCCGGATCGACGGCGAGGATTACGCCGTGGCGCGCCTCTACGGCGCGTGGCAGATCAGCCCAGCGGTGGCGCTGAAAGTGCGGGTGGAAAACCTGCTCAATGAACGCTACGAGGAGGTCCATGGCTTCCCACAACCTGGCGCCGGTTTTTTTGCCGGAGTGGAGTGGAAATTCTGAAGTTTTGGCCGGCTAGATGCCGAGCCAACACCGCGCAGCCGCAAGACTCCACGCTTGCGGCTTTTTATTTTGGCGGAAGACTTCCGCCACCCCATGAAGACGCGCGTTCGCCTCCTGTTCATCGTTGGAACTGCTTCCCTCATGTTCGCGTCGCTCGGCGCGCAGGATTGGCGCCACGGCCAACCGCCCCAGTCGGAGCGTTCCGCCGGGCATTACGTGCCCGACCTCGCACCGCTGACGGCGGCGCAGTCGAGCGAGTTGCGCGAGTTGGTGGACCGCTACGTGGCCGACCTCGCGGCGCTGCGGCGTTTCTACTCCGTGCCGAACTCGACGCTGCAGATCACCCGCTTCAAGGCCTTCAACGAGGCCTGGCTGGTACGGCTCGACGCCGTGGATTTCGAATCCCTTGGGGTCGAAGGTCGGATCGACTGGCATTTGCTGCGCGCTCATCTGCGGCACGACACCGGGTTGCTGGAACGCGCAGCGGCCCGCAACGCCGAGATGGCCGGTCTGCTGCCGTTTGCCGATTCCCTCGCGCGCCTGCAGGAAAGCCGCCGTCAATTTGAGCCGATCAAGCCCAGCGAAACCGCGGCCGCGCTGGATCAATTGACGAAGGAGATCGCGGCGTTGCGGAAGGCGCTGGAGAGCGAGGGCGCGAAGCCGGGCAAGATCGTGGCCTTGCGCGCGGCGGGTCAGCTCGAAGACCTGGGCAAGGCCTTCAAGGACTGGTTCGAGTATGCCAACGGCTACGACCCGCAATTCGGTTGGTGGAACCGCGAGCCTTACAAGGACGCGACGGCGGCGATCGAGGACTACCGCAAGTTTCTCCGCGAGAAGATCGTGGGCGTAAAGGCGGGCGAGGACGAACCGATCGTGGGTGATCCGATCGGCGCCGCCGGACTGGCCGGGGATCTGGAGCGCGAGATGATTTCCTACACGCCGGCCGAGTTGATCGCGATCGCCGAGCGGGAGTTCTCATGGTGCGAAGCCGAGTGGAAGAAAGTCGCCGGTGAAATGGGACTGGGCGAAGACTGGATGGCAGCGCTCGAGCGCACCAAGCAGGATTTTGTCGCGCCCGGTGATCAACCCGCGTTGATCGCCGAACAAGCGTATGAGGCGATCGATTTCCTGTTGCAGCGCGACTTGATCACAATTCCCACCCATGCGATCGACACGTGGCGGATGGCGATGATGTCGCCGGAGCGGCAAAAGGTGGCGCCGTTCTTTCTGGGGGGTGAGCAGATTCTCGTCTCGTTCCCCACGGATGCGATGGATCAGGCTGACAAACTCGACAGCCTGCGGGCGAACAATCGCCACTTTTGCCGCGCGGTCGTGCACCATGAATTGATTCCGGGTCACCACCTGCAAGGTTGGTATAACCAGCGATCCAATCCCCACCGGAGGTTGTTCTACACGCCGTTCTGGGGCGAAGGTTGGGCGTTGTGGTGGGAGTTTCGACTCTGGGACCTTGGCTTTGCGCAGAGTCCGGAGAACAAGGCCGGCATGCTGTTTTGGCGGACCCATCGGGCGGCGCGGATCATTTTCTCGCTCAATTTTCACCTCGGCAAGTGGACCCCCGAGCAATGCATCAACTTTCTGGTGGAGCGCGTGGGACACGACCGGCACACCGCCACGGGTGAGGTGCGACGGTCGTTCAACGGGGACTATTCCCCGCTTTATCAAGTCGGCTACATGATGGGAGCCATCCAGATTCGTGCGCTCTACGACGAGCTCGTGCGCAATGGAAAAATGCCGGAGAAGGAGTTTCACGACCGCATTCTGCGCGGCAACACGATGCCGATCGAACTGGTGCGCGCGCACCTGACCAACACCAAGCTGCCGCGCGACTACCAGTCGTCCTGGAAATTTGCCGGCGAGAAACCGTGAAAAAGATGAAGCCAGCACCGGTTGCCCCCCAAGCCACCAGCAAGGTCTTGATGTGGGCGGTCGTGGTGACAGCGGCCGCAGCGACCGTGTTGCTGCTGAGGTTGGCGCACGATATCCTCGATCAAATTCGTGTGCTCGGGGAGCTGGGCGGCAATGCCTCAGCCCGGTTGATCACCGGGCTTTTTGTCGTGATGTGTTTTGCGGGATTCACCGCGGCGGCCTTGTGGGCCGCGCTGAAACGGGTCTTCGGCCGGGGGCCTAAAGCAAAGTAGTCGGAGGAGGGGTGGGCTGGTCGGCCCGGGCGCGATTCAGCGCCGCGAGCCGTTCGACCAGGGCATCATCGCCGAGATCGTTCGGCCATTGGTAGGTGGCAAAGACGGCGTCGTCGACGGCGGTGCGGTCCCCGCTGCGCGCCGCCCGGGCGAGCGCGTGGCGAAATTCCTCCTGCGCGCGCGTCAGGCTGCTCAGGGGCGTGGAGGGAGCCCACGGGAACGGAAAGGAGTCGACGGCCAGGGTGGGGGTCCGGCGTGAATGCAACGCGTGCCACCACACGCCAAAGAGGCGGGAACTCACCAGCCCGTGGGAAAAATCATCGTCGCGGGCAATGACGAGCAGGGTGGAGTCGGGCAGGAGTTCGGAGGAAAACCACTTGAAGGCGGGATCAAAGCCGATCGGGGTGGCCAGGAAGCGTTCGCGCCGCGTGAGGGCCGCACGCTGCGCGGGATCGACGTGCGGATTGATCCACCACGGGCCGGATTTCTGACGCACGGTGCGGGCGAGATGCTGAAATGGGAATTCATAGAGCGACGCTTCCCGGTCGTCCATGTTCGGGGGAAAATCGACCATCCATTGTTCCCGCACGAGGTCGGGGGCGGTGGCATTGACCACCTTGCGAATCACATCGGAATTGGGACGGCCC
>JAUXOH010000367.1 GCA_030682505.1 Candidatus Didemnitutus sp.
GGTGATGGCACCGTTGTTGTTCGACACCGACGTGCCCTTGCTCTCCTGCGTCGTGTGGATGACCTGCGTGCCGATGTTGCCCTTCACCGGGATCGAGCCGAGCTTGTGCTCGAAATCGAGCTTCCCATAGCCGGTCCAGACGGACTCGGTGATGTCGTAGTTGGCCGCGCGGCGGGCCGGGTCGTTGTTGGCGATCTGGTCATAGGCGCCGCTGCGATAGAGGGCGAGCGGGTCGTAGCTGTACATCTTGCCCATGCCGATGAAGCTCAAGTCGGTCAGACCGACGGAGGCCGGCATCGGGGCGCTGGCAACGCCGCCCTTCAACTGCAGGAAGAAGCCTTCCATGCCGTCCGGACCGGACTCGCGTTCAAACTTTTTGCGGTTGTTGAAGGTCACGCCGGTCTCAAAGCGCTTGAAGAAGCCATCGAGCGGGCGCTGCGTGCTGACGCGGTATTGGGCGATCTCGTCCTCGGAGATCGGGCCCTTGAGGAAGCCGTGCTGACCGGAGGGGCGGCTTCCGCTCTGGCCCCAGCCCTGCGGCATGCCGAGGCGGAGACCGCTGGAATAATCGAGCACGTGCGTGAAAACCGCACCGGCGGCGCCGTTCGGGGAGAGAGTGTAGCCGATCCGGTCGGGCGTGCCGACGCCGTTGACGCCGAAGCCGGAGTAGGTTTCGAGGACGAAGTCGTTGCGGGCGACGTGCGAGTAGCTGAGGTCGAGGTCGGTCTTCCAGCCTTCCTTGTTGCCGATGGAGAGATTCCAGCCGCCGGCGAAGAGGTGGGCGTTGCGGGCGACGAAGTCATTGCGCACGACGCCGAAGAAGTTGTTCAGCGTGGCCTGGGTGATCAGGCCGTTGACCGCAGTGTAACCGGGGGCCAGCGAGGTGTAGGTGCCCCAGTTCGGGCTGAGGGGCATCTCGATGCCGCGCAACAACTGGGTTTCCTCGAAGTCGGAGTAGTAGAGGTCGATCGTCGAGTGCAGGTTGTCGTGCGGCGCGAACTCAAGGACGGTCATGATGCCGTCGCGGTTGATTTCGCTGGTGCGGACGAAGGGCTTCGCGCCGCCGAGCAGGCTGTTGCCCGCGAAGCTGCCGTCGTAACCCCAGGCGTTGAACTGTTCGCCTTGGCCCGGGCGGTTGGAAATCGACACTCCGATGGCGAGGCCGACTTTGCCGTCATCAAATTGGTCGATGTAGGAGAAGGTGGCGCGGCTGCCGTTGTCCTTGGCACCGGCGTTCTTCGATTCCATGCCGGTCCACTCGTAGAAGGCGTTGGCGGCGAGCTTGCGGCCCCCCACCGAGAGGGGGCGGATCGTCTGCAGATCAATCGTGCCCGCCAGGCCCTGACCAACCAAGGAGGCCTCGGTGGTCTTGTAGACCACGACACTGTTGAGCAACTCGGCCGGGTATTGGTCGAATTCCACGGCGCGGCCGGAGTTCGTGCTGACCTGTTGGCGACCATTGAGCAACCCGGTGCTGAAGTCGCCGTTCATGCCGCGGATGACGATGGCTTGGGCGCGACCGTTCAGGCGTTGCGTCGTCAAGCCGCTCAGGCGGGTGAGGGAGTCGGCGATCGAAATGTCGGGCAGCTTGCCGATGTCTTCGGCGGCAATCACCTCCATGATCACAGAAGAGGCTTGTTTCTTCTCGGCGGCCGCCGCGAGGCTGCCGCTAAAACCGGCGGTGACGTTGAAGGCTTCGAGGACAACGAGGTCATCCTTTTTCAACTCACTGACCGGGGCGCTCGCGCCCTGGGCGAAAGCGGTAAAGGCCGACTGCGAGAGCAGGAGACCGGCGACCAGTCCTCGGAAGAGGAACCGGCGCGCATTTTGCGGGGGGACGTTGGTGGTGTGCATGGTGGGTAAAAACAACAGCAGGCGGGTCGATGTTAGGGTGGGGGCGTCGCAAGCGGGGATGCGCCGAGTGTGAAAAAAATCAAACCCCCCTTTTCGCCGCATCGCGATGGACATCCCCCCCAGAAAACCGAGATGGTTCGGACAACTCTTAGGTTTCCCTCCGGCCGGCCTTCGTCGCCGCGGCCCGCTTTCCGGACCGCGGGTTGTCCTGTTTTTCAGAGTGAAAATCACCCCAACGACGGTTTGCCCCGCCCCAAGCGACCCCGGGGCGCACGCGGCGCCGTCCCCCGCCGTTCACCTAGGTTTTCTCTCGGCCATGCAAGACTTCTCCCCGGGGCGCCGTTTGACCCCGCGCTCCGTTCCCGGCAGCCTGCTGGTCAATCCCCATGAAGCCGTTCCTTCCCTTTTCGTGGCGACACCTCGCCGCCCTCCTCTTGCCGGCGGTCCTTTGGGCTCAACCGGTTTCCGTCCCGCGCTTCACCCATCCCGGCACCGGCCAGACTTTCTACTTCGTCCTCACGGATCGCTTCGCCAACGGCCGCACGGACAACGACACCGGCGGCTACTCCGGGGGCCCCGAAGACCACGGCTTTGATCCGACCCGGATCGGCTATTTCCACGGCGGAGATTTTGCCGGGCTCACTGCGCACCTCGATTACATCAAGGGCCTCGGCGCCACCGCCATCTGGGTCACGCCTCCGTTTCACAACAAGCCCGTGCAAAACGGTTCAGCCGCCTACCATGGGTACTGGATTCTCGATTTCCTCCGCATTGATCCCCACCTCGGCACGGACACCGAGTTCCGCGACTTCATCGCCCAAGCCCACGCGCGCGGCCTGAAGGTCTACATGGACATCATCACGAATCACACCGCCGACGTGATTCAGTATGCCGAGGGCGACTACTCCTATGTGGGTGAGGAGTCGGCGCCCACCCGTCGCACGGATGGCGTTCCCTTCACCGCCCGGGCCGTGGCCTTCAACGGACGTTCTTTGGCGTCCCTTGCTTTTCCCAAACTCGACGCCGTCCGCAGTTTCGCCCGCACGCCTGTCGTGCCGCCCGCCGAACTTGCCGCCAAGAATCCCGCGTGGCTCAACAACCCCATCTATTACCATAATCGCGGCAACAGCACCTTTGAGGGCGAAAGCTCCCTCTACGGCGACTTCAGCGGACTCGACGACACCTTTACCGAACACCCCGACGTTGTTCGCGGCTTCACCGAGATCTACCGGCACTGGATCGAGTCCTACGCCATCGACGGCTTCCGCGTCGACACCGTGCGCCACGTCAATCTCGAGTTCTGGCAGGCCTTCTCGCCCGCGCTCCGGGCCAGCGCCCGCGCGGTCGGCCGCCCGGGCTTCATTCAATTCGGTGAAGTCGC
>JAUXOH010000368.1 GCA_030682505.1 Candidatus Didemnitutus sp.
AAGGGAGATAATGATCGAAGTATCCTGAAGTTCTATATCCAACCAAAATCGCGAGCCGCCCAGTCCATGAAAAAGAAACCAAGTCTGATCGACGTCGCCCGCCGCGCGAAGGTGAACATTTCCACGGTATCGAGAATCATCAACAAGACCGGCTCCTTCGGTTCCGCGACCGAAACGCGAGTTCGCAAGATTATGAAGGAACTCGGCTACAAACCGAACCGGGTTGCGCGGCGCCTGCGCACGCAGGAAGGCTCGAGTCATCTGATGGGGTTGATTATTCCGAATATCCAAAACCCGTTCTTTGCCGACCTTGCGCGGGGCGTGGAGGACGTCGCGTACCGGAACAACTTCGCTGTCCTCCTGTGCAACTACGATGAGGATGAGAAAAAGGAACGATTCTACCTGGACGTGTTGCAGTCCGAATCGGTGGACGGAATCATTCTTCCGCCGATCCACGAGAATGACCCCGCTGTGCTTCAGGTTGTGCGCAACGGCATTCCCGTCGTTTGCGTCGACCGCAGTCTCTCGAGTGGCGCCCTCGACAAGGTTGAAGTCGACAATCACATGGGGGCGCTCACTGCGGTTGAACACATCATCGCCCGAGGGCACCGACGGATCGGAGTGATCTGTGGCCCGGCAGACTCCTCCACCGGGCGCGAGCGCCTGCGCGGATACAAGGACGCGCATGCGAAGGCAGGGATTCCGGTCCGGTCGGAACTTGTGCGTTTCGGTGATTTCAAGCAACCGAGCGGAAACTCGCTCACGCATGAAATCCTGTCGTTGCCCGAACCGCCGTCCGCACTTTTCGTGTGCAACGGCCTCATGATGATTGGAGCCCTCGAGGCCATCGCCGCGCTGGGGCTCAAGATACCACGACAAATCGCCTTGGTGGGATACGACGAACTGTCTCTCTCGGCGGTATTTAACCCGCCGCTCACGATGGTCAAACAACCAGCCTACGAGGTTGGGAAATGTTCCGCCGAGTTGCTGCTCCAGCGAATCGAGGATCCCAAGCGTCCGCCGACCAGCCTCAAGCTGCTTCCCGAACTGATAATTCGGAAGTCCTGCTGAAAAGCGGCGGAGCGGAGGAACCATCGTGAAGGTTTCGCTTGACTTCGGCGAAGCGCAAACGTTTGCCTTAATTCGTTGCCGCTTCCTCTCCGGAGCACGGCATCGCCCGCTCATTATGGATTCCATTCCCCAAGTAGTTGTTGTAGGTAGCATCATGCAGGACCTCACTTTCACCTGCGTGGATTTCCCGACTCGGGGTGAAACGACAATTGGCAAACTGGCCGTCGGGCAAGGAGGCAAAGGCTCCAACCAGGCAATCGCCTGCGGGCGGGCCGGAGCTAGCACTGTCTTTGTTGGGGCGATGGGCCGGGACGCGTTTGCTGACCAAGTGCGTGCATTCTACCGCAAGGAGGGCATCGGATGCCGGCTGGCGCTGAAGCCCGGGTTCGCTACTGGCACGGCGGTTATCCTTGTGGACCAGAAAGGCGACAACCGGATCGTGATTGAGCCTGGTGCGAATGAGTTGCTGTCCCCGGCTAATGTGCCCCGCACCCTGTTGACGCGAGCCAAGGTCGTTGTAGTCCAGCTCGAGGCGAATCTGCTCACCACTGCGCATGTGCTGCGCGTCGCCCACGAAGCCGGTGTGACCACGCTGCTGAACCCCGCGCCGATGCGTGCGGACTTCGATCCGAAGATTCTTCAGTTTGTTGACATCCTTGTGCCGAATGAGACGGAATTCGTCGCGCTTGTCCGGCAGCTGCCGCACATTCGGCATCCCCAGTTCAGTGAAAGCAACCTGCGCCGGATGCCGCCCGCACAGCTGCATGCCCTATGCCGGAAGTTCGGCGTGCCTACGCTGATTGTTACGCTCGGGAGCCGCGGTTGCTTCGTGTCTGAGGAGTTGGGATTTCACCACATCCCTGCGCATCGCGACATCGGCGTGGTTGACACGACTGGTGCCGGCGATGCCTTTTGCGGAGGATTTGCGGCGGGTCTGGTCCGCTGTTCCGGTCGCGTGGCGGATGCCGCGCGCCTTGGCAATGCGACGGCGGCGCTTTCCATCACAAAAGCCGGTGCGGCCAGCTCGATGCCTACCAAGTCGGAATTGCGCCGCTTTTTATCCCTTCATGGTCGTGCGATTGGATACTCGACGGGCAAGTCCCCCAACTGAATGGAAATCGTTATCCAACCATTATCGGAAATCGGCGCTGAAGACCCGACGACGGTCGCTTGCCGCGAACCTGAAAGACAAGCTGTGATTCTCGCCGCATAGCCACCTCCAAAAACAGACACACCATGCATTCCAAGATCCGATTGCCCAAAGACGCGGCACTTCTGCAAGACCGGGCTCGGGCCTGCCTGATCGGGCACGCGATCGGCGATTCATTCGGCGATATCGCGCGATCCGCAGACTATCATCTGCAATACGGCATCACGATGGATTTTTCGGAAAAGCCGGCCCCAGGGACTGATGATACCGAATTTGCGTTGCTGACGGCGCAGACGCTCATCAAGGCCAAGGGAAATCTTACGGACGCCGACGTCCTGGAGAGTTGGAAACAGCATGTTCTTCCGTTGAGCGAATTGAAGCGGGGAGGTGCGAGCGAGAGGGAAGCGGCGGCCAATATCCGTCGCGGAGTGCTGCCGCCTCTTTCTGGCATCTACAATTCCCATTACATGAGTGACGGGGCCGCAATGCGTGTGACGCCAATTGGCATCGCCTGTGCGGGAGATCCGGCGCGTGCCGCCCATCTGGCAGGGATTGACGCCCGCATCAGCCACTCTCGTGACGGTTTGTGGAGTGCGCAGGCAGTTGCCGCCTCCGTTGCTGTTGCCATGGTTGGTGCTTCCGTCGACGAAATCTACGAGACGGCGATCCAGATGACTCCGGAGGATTCATGGATGCGCTTTTCGCTGACAAAAGCGCTGGCCGTAATTGAGGAGAGAAAGACCATCGAGGCCTCGTGGAAGCCGTTGCATGATGTGTTGTGGACCGAATACAAGTCGGT
>JAUXOH010000372.1 GCA_030682505.1 Candidatus Didemnitutus sp.
GGCAACTCGAGTATCTCGCGCTTTCGAAAATCCGCCGGCAAATGCAGAAGCACAACAAGCAGCGGACCCTCGACGAGATCGAGCAGGAAACCCGCGCGGAAGATCGCGCACAGGGCATCCGCAACTACGTCGCGAGCCACGGTCCCGAAGCCTGATCCCTTTTGTGTGATAGTTGTGTCAAGACGCCCCTTTCCGAAGGGGCGTTTTTCTTGGGGCAGACGAACGCACAACCTGGCGCAACCTCCGGCTTCCGGACGGCCGCAACCCGCCGCACGAGGACAAGAAAAAGGCGCCCCGCTTTCGCAGGGCGCCTGGAGATTTTCTTGGCGGGAGGGCTTATTCCTTCTTCGCGGCTTCGTCGAAGATATCGCCGAGGCTCGTCAGGTCGGTGCCGTTGGTCTGCTTGGTGAACTGCTCGTAAGAGGCGGTCTCTTGCGCAAGCTGTTCGGCCGAGTAGTTGGCAGCCTTGATTGACAGACCGATGCGGCGACCGTCGCGGTCGATTTTCACGACGCGGGCGGAGACCGATTGGCCGGGCTTGAGCACGTCCTTCACCTTTTCGACGCGATCCTCTTGGATCTGCGAGATGTGGACCATGCCGTCGATGCCATCCTTCAGCTCGACGAAGGCGCCGAAGTTGGCGATCTTCGAGACCGTGCCGGTGACGACGTCACCGATGCGGAAGAAGCTGTCGATGTCGGTCCAAGGATCGGTCAGGAGCTGCTTCATGCCGAGGCTGATGCGCTGCTGGTTCGGATCGACGTCGAGCACGATGGCGTCGACTTCGTCGCCCTTGTTGAGGACTTCGGACGGGTGATTGACCTTGCGGGTCCAGCTCATGTCGGAGACGTGAACCATGCCGTCGATCCCTTCCTCGAGTTCAATGAAGGCGCCGTAGGTGGTCATGTTGCGCACCTTGCCGCGGACGCGGGCGCCCACCGGATAGTTGTGGCGGACCATGTCCCACGGATTCGGCTCGAGCTGGCGGAGGCCGAGCGAGATTTTCTGCTCGTCCTTCTGGATGCCCAAAACCACGGCATCAAGTTCCTGACCGACCTTGAGGAGTTCGGACGGCTTGTTGATGCGCTTGGTCCAGGACATCTCGGTGATGTGGACGAGACCTTCGACACCCGGCTCGAGTTCGATGAACGCGCCATAGGGGACGAGGTTGACGACCTTGCCGTGAATCTTGGAGCCAACCGGGAACTTGCTGTCGATGTTGTCCCAGGGGTTGTTCTTGTTCTGCTTGAGGCCGAGGGAAACGCGCTCTTTCTCGCGGTTGATGTCGATGACCATGACCTCGATCTCTTCACCCTGCTTGAGCATTTCGGAAGGATGACCGATGCGGCCCCATGACATGTCGGTGATGTGCAACAGGCCGTCCATGCCGTCGAGATCGATGAACGCACCGAAATCGGTGATGTTTTTGACGATGCCCTTGCGGATCTGGCCGGGTTGCAGTTTCTCGAGCAAGTCGCGGCGCTTTTGGTGGCGCTGCTCTTCGATGAGCTCGCGGCGGGAGAGAACGATGTTCTTCCGCTCGTGGTTGATCTTGAGAACCTTGAAGTCGTAGGTCTGACCGACGTATTGATCGAGGTTCTTCGGCGGCTGGACGTCGATGTGCGACGCCGGCAGGAAGGAATCCACTCCGATCGAAACGAGGAGGCCGCCCTTGACCTTGCCCTTGACGCGACCGGAAACGATCGTGCCTTCAGCGCAGCGAGCCAGGATGTTTTCCCAATTCTTCTTTTGCTGGGCCTTCTCGTAGGAGAGGACCGGGTTGCCTTCTTTGTCCTCGAGCTTCTCGAGGAGCACTTCGATGGACGCGCCGATTTGCAGCTCGCCCAGGTCGAAAAATTCATTGGCCGGAATGGAGCCTTCAGCTTTACCGCCGATATCGACGATTACTTCATTGGCGCGGATTTCCGTGATCGTGCCCGGGACCATCGAACCTTCCTTCAATTTCTCGAAGGAGGACTGGGCGAGCAGTTCTTGCATTAACGAACTCATTGGACTGTATGCCGAAGACCGACGTCGCACTCCATAGCGGAAGCCTTCCGGCGATGGACCCTTGCGGATCCGTGGGTTGATTGTTGCTAACGTAAAGCCGGTGGGAGTGCCGCGGCAGCACCGGCTATGACTAAAGAACGCCGCGTAAGGGGACCAAAGTCCCGAAAGCCTTCTCCACCAGCAAGAGAAAAATCAATTTTTCTTGGCCGCGCCCACCGCAGCCTCTTCCGCCAGAACTTGCTGCAAAACAGCGAAATAGGTCTCGTAAAAGCCATGCTCGCGCAGCGCCAGTTCGCTCGCGCCGCCCAACCCCTCGCCCTCCAGTTGCTCCCGCAGCTGCAGGGTGACTTCACTTTGGTTGGGGCCAACTTCCCCGATTTTGACCACCGCAATGAGCTGCCGGGAGTCGCGAAACGCGACGCTCGTGTTGATGCGGCTCGCCGCTTCGATCCGCAAACCACCGACGCTTGCGCGGGTTACGGTGTAGTCGAGACGCTTGAACGCCGCCTGCGCGGCCAGATAGACCGTGCGCGAATCGCCCTCATAAACGCTGACCTTGGGGACCACGGCGGCAAACCGGTCGCGCACGCGCTCTTTCATCGAGGGCATCGACTCGCAACCGGCGAGCAGCAGAGAAAGCAGGGCGAATGGAAGAAATTTTGACATGGTGGGCGGCGGCTTACCCCTTCGCTAAACGACTGCGCCGCGTGCTCAAGAACCGAGTTCGGCAATTTTGGCGCGCAGTTTTGGCTTGGTCCGTTCGGTCGGAAGTCGTCTGCTTGCCGCCGCATGGCTCCCGCCTTCGATCCCAACGCTGCTTCCCGTGCCGATTCTGGCATTTTCGGTCTGCCCTACTCCCACGCGGAATCCGCTCTCGTCTATCTCCCGGTTCCTTGGGAAGCCACCACCTCCTACGGCGGCGGCACCGCGGAAGGCCCGGCCGCCATTTTGGAGGCGAGCCGACAGGTTGATCTGTTCGACGCCGACGTGCTCCGTCCTTACGAATCCGGGCTGCATCTCTTGCCCGAATCCCGCGCCGTGCGCCGCCGCGCCCGCGCCGCGCGCAAGCTGGCCGCGCCGATCATCGCCCGCGGGGGCGACCTCGGACGCACTGTTGCCCTGCGCCGCAACCTCGCCGCCGTGAACGCCGCCAGCGAGTGGCTCAATGTCTTCGTCGAAACAGAAACGGAAAAACAAATGGCCGCGGGCAAGATTGTCGGCCTGCTCGGAGGCGATCACTCCACCCCGTTTGGGGCGATTCGTGCCGCTGCCAAGCGGCATCCCGGTCT
>JAUXOH010000373.1 GCA_030682505.1 Candidatus Didemnitutus sp.
AGCAACTCGAGGTGCGCAAGAACGACGAGTATCGTGCGCTCACCCACGAGATCGAAACCGTCGAGGCGGCGATCGGGGTTTTCGAGGAGGAGGAACTGAAAGTGCTGTATGCCATTGATGATGCGAAGAAACGCTTTTCCGATGCGGAGAAGAAGCTGAAAGCAAACATCACCGGCTACGAGGCCAAGATTGCGGCGCTCAAGATCCACGGCACCGAGTTGCAGGCGGAGCACAAGAGCGTGGCGGCCGCCGTGGTGGCGGCGGCGGCCGGGGTGCCCGAGCCGCAGGTGCGGCTTTACGAGCGCCTCGCGTACAAGCCGGGCCGGCCCGCTTGCGTGGCGGTGCAGGGCGGCCGCTGCGGCGGCTGCCACATGAAGGTGTCGTCGAACGTCGAATTCGAGGCGCGCAAGGGTGAAAATATTACCACTTGCGACCAGTGCGGACGCATCGTTTATTGGCTGCTCTAGTTTCGGAGCCAGACCTTCGCTCCGGGTTCTTTGAATCAGGAGAGGAAAGTCCGGACACCATCGGGCAGGATTCCGTGTGAAAGCACGGGCGTCGCGTTTCAAGGCGCGGCGACGGACAGTGTCACAGAAAATAGACCGCCTCGCGGGCAACTGCGGGGTAAGGGTGAAAAGGTGGGGTAAGAGCCCACCGCGTCTTCGCGCAAGCGGGACGGCACGAAAAACCCAATCCGGTGCAAGGCAACATAGGCGGCTGGGCGGCCCGTCCGATAGCCGCGGGTATGCCGCATCCGCCTTTCCCCCGCGCAAGCGGGCTACGGCGGACTGGGTCGCCTCGTGCGGCCCTGAGAGAAATGAAGGTCACCCCGATTCGTCGGGGCACAGAATCCGGCTTACGGCGACGAAACTAGTTTTTTGCCAACATGCGGGGCGCGCTGCGACGAGCGGCGCGCCCTGCTCCATTTCGCGGGCGAAACGACGTCAGCCGGGCTCAGAAGCCCAGCACGGCGGTATAGGGCGCCCGACTGACCGCCGAGGTCAGTTCATCCCAGCGCGTGACGCGAAACGGGCTGCCGGCACCCATGTTCGCGAGCGATTCGTCGTAGTGAAAGGCTGCGTTGCCGACCGCGGTGATGTCGTTGGCGACGATGGAGCCGCAGACATCGCCGTCGCCATTGATTTTGACCGAACCCTGCGGGGCGTAAACGATGGCGCTGAGCACGCCGTTGCCGGCAATCTGAATGTCCTGCACACCCGTGGTCTTGGTACCCCAGATCTGGAGACTGAGCGGGAGGTTCGCCGTGCCCGCAGTCGTGCCGCCGTTCGTGACGCCGTTGCCGGCAATTTTGATGTCGCCCGGCGCATAAATCTGCAGTGATGAGCCGGTTTCAATATTCAGCGCCCCTGAGCCGCCCCCGATGTCGATGCTGGTCGCGGTGTTGGTGAGCTTGAGGATGACCTTGGGTGAGACGGTGTCACCCACGCGGCGTTTGATGGCGACGATCTTGTTGGTGTAGTTGATTTGAGTGGCTTCGTAGTAATAAAAACCGTCGGCTGCCGGTGCGTCGCCGGTGCGCGGGAGATTGAGATCGTTGGTGATGCCACCGAGGGAGTAGTTTGTGGTGGTCGGAGCCACCACCGCATCGAAACTGGCCGAGAAATCCGTGGAGACCCGGCTCATGTTCATCGTGCCGACAGGGGTGCCGAAAGGCCCGACCAGACCCTGGTTGCCCACCGAGGGGAGGGCACCGCCGGTGGAGGCGTAACCGAAAATGTCGGCATTCTGCACCAAGACCGCATTCACGCCCACCGAGATGCTGCCGACGCTGCCGTTGTCTTTCTTGACCGAGGCACTGTAGGGAACCGGAGTTCCGCGCAGCGTGCCGTCGTTGTTGTAGGTGGAATTCCAGCTGTCGACCGAGGCGTTGTTGCCGCTGAATCGGATGGAATCCTTCGCCACCAATCCGTTGGCGAATTTGGAGGCGCGGCCAAGTCGGATCTCGACCCATTTTTCGATGTCGGCGCTGGCGGCACCCCCGAGGGTGACTGAGGCGCGGGCAACGATGCGAGGGGCCGACACGCCGTTGAAATTGTAGACATAAACGCGCACCCGTCCGGTGGCATTTTGATCGAATTCCGAGCTCGTCCAACTGCGGCGCATGTCCGTGACGCCCTGGGCGGTCCAGCCATCGCCCGTCCACGAATAACTGGGGTTCGCGACGAGCCGGTTGATGGAATACATGGCTTCCTCGAGTCCGTTTTCGGCGAGGTTCATGGCGGCGTTGGAGTAAAGCGCGCGATTGGCAACGGTGAGGCTGCTGCGGCCGACACTCAGGTAACTGGCAATGGAGATGCCAATGATCGCGGCAAAGAGCAGGGCGACGATCAGGAGTGAACCGCGTTCGGAGCCGGGAGATTGGGATGAGACACGCATGGTGATCGTGGTTTACGTGGTGACGCGCTTGTTGCGCAGAATGAAGCGGGCGGAGAGGACTGTGTTGGTCGCCTTCGCCGCCGTGCGGGTGGTGCGGGACGCGCTGAGTGAAATCTGGAGTTGCTTGGTGGAGCGCCCCGCGGCGGCCAGGTCACCCAGACCGAGTTCAGCGCCCGTGATGCTGAAGGCCTTGAAAGAAAAACTGATGACTCCGGTGACGATGGGTCGCGCCGTGTTTCCGCTGACTTGGCGGGAGAAAGTCGAGGAGGCGAAACTGTAGGTGACCGGGATGCTATCAACGATCAGCGTGACCGAAGTCGCGCTGTTCCAGGTTATGGCGCTGGCTTGGCGGGTATCTTGAGCGAAAAATTCCAGGGCTTTGCGCGCCTGCGCTTCCATATCATTGTAGTTCTGGATGTTGGCTCCACTGCGGCCCAGGAAGAGAAACGTCGTCAGCACTGCGGTGAGCACGACGCTGCCGAGGGCGGCACCGATCATGACCTCGACCAAGGTAAACCCCTGGCGCGCCTTACGGAGCAGGGTTGGCGAGAGTGTAATAGTAGTCATAGAGACCGTTCTTGATATATTTCGTGTGAAATTTGCGGGATTGCGCGCGCCCGTCGTAGGTCTTCCACGTGACGGAGAGGACGATGTTGACCGCATCGGTGGGACGCGTCGCGTCCGCTGTGATCGTGCGCGTCAGGGTGAATTTTGCAGCCAAGACCGGATCAGACGAAAACATCGTCGAAAGGTTTACCGTGCGGGTGCCCATCATGGTGGAAGAATCAGAGACCGCGGCCCAACTCATCATCCGGACGCGTTCGATTTCGCTTTGGAGAATTTGCGAGGAGAGCGTCGTGCCCCGGGCGACATCAAGCTGCTTGAAGCCCCGCTGCATGGCGATGATGGAGGTGGAGATACCCAATGCCATCACAGCGGTCGCCATGACGACCTCCATGATGGTGAAGGCGGAACTTCGGTTGCGAGGGCGGTTTGAGCGACTTTGATCTGACGGATAACTCACGTCGCTACTCTATCGGCACGCGGGGCGGGCAACAATAGGCGCACGCCTCCAGTTAACGGCCTTAGTGGGATAGGGCCGTTTGGGTCCGGTCGGTGCTGCGATTTTCAGCGTAGAGTACGGCGGCTTGAGCGCGGCGACCAATCTGCAACTTTTCAAAAACGTTGCTCAAGTAGTTCTTAACCGTCTTTCCGCTCAGGCCCATCAAGTCGCCGATCTCTTTGTTGGTCTTGCCCTCGGCGACGAGCGCCAGCACGCGCATTTCTTGTGCGGAAAGATGGGCCAGCTTGTCTTGCTGGCCTTGGGGCGGCCCATTTCTCACCAGATTGAGCACGCGGGTCGTGACGGCCGGATCGAGGATAAACTTGCCGGCGGCGACATCGATGATCGCCTGCGTCAGGGCTTGGGCGTTGATCTCCTTGAGCAGATAGCCGTGGGCGCCACTGCTCATGGCTTCATAGACGAGACTGTCGTCGATCACCGAGGTGAGAATGAGCACGCGCGTCTCGGGCAATTGGACCAAAATCTGTCGGCAGACCTCAAAACCTGTGCCATCAGGCAGGCGAATGTCGAGCAACACCACATCCGGTTGCAGCCGCAAGCAATCGGCCACCGCCGCAGCGACCGTGGCAGACTGCCCGACCACCTGAAACCGATTGGTCTCGGTGGGGGAGTCGAGCAGGGTCGTCAGGCCGGTGCGCACGAGCTCACTGTCGTCGACGAGCAGCAGAGTAATTGGCTTGGGGGATGGGGCCGTCATGCGGGGCCGGAATGTTGGGCAAAATGCAAAATGATACGAGTCCCTTTTCCCGGCGCCGACAGGATCTCGAGCTGGGCGCCGATTTCTGCCGCCCGGGTTGCCAAATTGGCGAGGCCGGAGCCGCCCATATTCCTCCCTACGCCGAGATCAAAACCGCACCCGTTGTCGGCGATTTCGAGCTTGGTGACGGAAGGAGTCGCCTGAAAATGGATCTGGATCTGGGAGGCTCCCCCATGGCGGTGGGCGTTGCTCACGCATTCCCTCAAGATTTGCAGGGTGTGCACTTCCTCACGGGCGGTGAGCCCATGAAGAGCCGGATCAATCTGAAGTTGGAGATTCGCGGGGTAAAGCGCCTGCATGGTGCTCACGAGGGCGTGCACCGTTTGCCTGAAGTCGGTCCGTTCG
>JAUXOH010000380.1 GCA_030682505.1 Candidatus Didemnitutus sp.
AGTCTGAGTAGCCATCCACGCAGAATGGGACCTGCTCGCTCCGGCCAAACTCAAAATGCGTCACACCCTCCGCGGTCGCCAATCCACTGAATCGTTCTATGTTACAGAACTTCATTAACCGTTATTCCGGACAGCCGTGAACCCGAATCATAACTTGAGTGTTACGGCTGAATCTCTCCTTTGAGCGGCCAGTCTCCGGTCCAGATAGTGCAAGATTTTGACTTCCGGCACGTTGTTCCTCCCGCGCCGGGCGCAGGGGAGACTCTTGCCGCGATGGCACGTTTCCTGATTTCGCAACAATGCGGTCGCACCGCTGAAAGTGGTGGAGCACTCCCGCGTTTAGCACGAACGAGGGGGTGCTAAAGTTTTTCTGCGAACAAACTTTGGGACTGCTAAACAAAGGATCGCGAAAGGCGCAAACTTAGGCCTCCGTTCCCGTAATACCACCAGCAAACTTCTTCGGGGCATCCAGCCACGCTACCGGCCTGGCGCTTTTACCTCTCATTTGCGAACCGCTATACTGGGGTCGCGGAGGGGTTTCGAGGCCTAATGGCGAGGGGGAATACGACGCGAAAGGTCGTACCCGTTTCCGCGGAGCTGGCAATCTCGATGCTGGCATCGAGCAGCTCGCACAGGCGCTTCACAATGGAGAGACCGATGCCTTCGCCGGGTTGGTGGCGGGAAGGCGCCGCAGCGGACGTGGCATCCCACGGCGCCGGCAGCACCTGCGAGGCTTCGCCCTTGCTGGCGGTGGCCTTGTCGTCCGACTCCTTGGCGCTGGCCGTGGCTTGTTGCAGGCCAGTCACGAGCGGAGTGCCGGGCCCTGATAACATCCCAGGACCGGTATCTTTGACCATGAGCCACCAGGTTTCCTTTTCTTCGCCCCACGTTACGTCGACTCCGCCGCACGGGGTGTATTTGAGGGCATTGCCCACCAGGTTTTTCGCCAGCCGCCGGGTTTTTTCGGCGTCGCCCTCGACTGCCAGACGAGCCGGCCCCTGCACCCCCAGGAACAGTTGGCGTTCGCTGGCAAAAGGCTGGTGAGCAGCGCAGAGCTCGGTGAGCAGGGCGGCAGCGTCAAAGGCGGCAATCCTCCGGGTTTCTTGGCCAGCCTGTAACCGTGCCAGTTCCATCAGTTCTTCCAGCATCGTGTTCAGCCCCTGCACCGCGTGCTTCAGGTAGGCTGCCGATTCCACCCGGTCGGTCTCAGCCATGGCCGGCTTGCCGAGCAGTGTGGCGGCGAGGTTGACGCCGAGGACATCGTTCTTGAGATCGTGGACGGCTTGGTGGAAGAGAGAGGAGCGGTGCTGCTCGATCTGGTTGACGCTGGCGAGGGCACCGCGAAGGTCACCGACATGACCGGCGGCCTCAGCCTGCTGCATGCGTTCGTATTGGCCGGCGCTTTCACTGATGGTGTCGTTGACGAGGGCCATGATCTGGCGTTGTGCCTCAGCCAGGGTTTCGGGTTCGATCCCGGGATTTTTCTCCGCGAAGCGGCCCAGTTCATTATAGAGGCAGAACTGGAGATGGCCGCATTCATTGATGAGTTCCTGCAGCCGGTAGCCCTGCTGCCAGCGGTGCAGGCCGTGCTTCACACCCTCATCCTTCTTGTTCGCGTCGGCGGTGACGGCGTCCGCCCCGCCCGGGCGCGAGCGCAGGCGAAACTCGAACGCGTCCAGCATCTCGGGGATGTGGTCGAGGAACTGTCCGAGGGTCAGGGAACGGCCGGTGGTCTGGTCGGGATCGGCCCGGTCCGCCTTGCGCCAAGCCTGCAGGATGGCGTCGCGCCGAGCGGCAAAGTGATCACATAAGGCGGCGAATTGCTGACTCTTGGAAACGGGCATATTCCAAGGGTATTGGGCTGACGGGCAATAGCCACCCCTATACCCGCAAGCGGACCAGGCCGACGGTCGGACTCGTTCGTCAAAATAAGGGACTAATTTCTAACCCCGAAAAAATTTAGCAGGGCTTGCAATCAGCCCTGTGGTTTAGCAGCCGACAGGCGAAAGAGGCCAATGGTCGAATCTTCGACCGCATTACTCTCTGTCATTCGGTCACCTGCCGAACCTCGTCTAACTTCTGTTCGATACGGAAAGTGGTGGAGCAGATCGGGATCAAACCGACGACCTCGTCATTGCGAACGACGCGCTCTATCAACTGAGCTACTGCCCCGTCAGGAAGCGCATTGTTTGAGGGTGCGTTTCACCGGAGTAAAACAAAATTTTCCACGAACTCCCGCGCCCGATGCCGGTCAAGAATGACACGCTTCGGTGGATTGGCCCTGAATTTGCTGTTGCACCAAGGGCCGACAACCGAAAAACAGACCCTCCGACACCCACCATTTACCGAATCTAATCATGAAGAAGACCAAGAAAGCCGCCGCGGCCCCCAAAGCCGCCCCAACGAAGAAGGCCCCCGCCACCAAGAAGAAGGCCGCGTCAACCGCACCCGTGCGCAAGAAGCGGGCTGCCCAGACCGAATCCCCGGCGACGATCATTTCGTCCCGCGCCAACATCGGCTTCGGCAACCACCTCTACCTGCGCGGTGAAGGCCCGGGCCTGAGCTGGGATCACGGTGTCGCGATGGATTGCATCGCGGCTGACTCGTGGGTCGCGACCCTCAAGGGCGCCACGTTGCCGGTGGTGTTCAAGGTGCTGATCGACGACAAGACTTGGTGCAAGGGCAACGATTACGTCGTGGAACCCGGCCAGAGCGTCTCCGTCACCCCGATCTTCTGATCACGCGGGGCGGGGCGTTAACGTCGCGCCCCCGCGGCTCTTCGAATCCGACGGACTGCCGCAAGAACTCGTCCGTTCCGGATCAAAGATCCGGATTAATTGCCATCAGCGCTGCACGCACGTCGGCAGCGCTGATTTTTTCTCCGTTCGAGTTTACCGGCGGCAGAATCGTGCAGCGCATGATCACGCGCGAGAAGGGCAACGGCACGTAGAACCGGTCCCAACTCTTGAGCTGCCGCGCACGGGTGAATTCCGCACCCAGCAAAATCATCGGGGCCTGGTTGCGCCGCGTGACCACGAGCACGCCGGGCTCGACCACATACAACGGTCCGCGCGGGCCGTCGGGCGTGATGCCGATGTCATGTCCCTCGCGCAGGCGCTCGATCAGGAGCTTCGCGGCCTCGCGGCCGAGCGTGTTGCTGGAGCCGCGCACCGGGTGGATGCCGATCATGCGGTAGAACGCCGCCAGCCACGCGCCGTCCTTGCTCGCACTGACCAGACCGTAGACGCGCCGCTGCGTGCGGTAGCGTCGGAAAATCTCCGCGGAGAGAAAGAGTCGATTGTGCCAGAGCACAATCGCCGCGGGCACGTCCGACTTGGTCAGCCGGTCGAGGGTGGTCGGATCCGCCTCAAACCGCAACGTTCGCACCCACACGCGCAGCAGGGTGGCCACGCACCACAATGCCGCCCGGCGCCAGCCGTGCACTTCGTTGATCAAATCTGTGTCTTGCGGTTGCAGAACCCCATTTGGCCCGAGCCCGCGGTCCGCGCCAAGATAATCTTGAGCCCGCCCGCGGGGCCCGCGACGCTGCGATTCCATGCGCCTGCCGCCGTGTCCCTTTCTGCCCGCGCCTCCTCCGGCAATGACGGCGGCCTCGTTGTCGGCGCACGGGACGGATCGCGGGCCGCGATTCTACCTCTGCGCACTGACCTACGGGCATTCCCTCTGGCAACGCGGCCTCGCGGCGCGCGCCACGCTCTGCCTCGACCGCGCCCTCGGCGCGGACCTGCGGGGCGACGAGCCGGTGCTGCACGCGCATCCCCTGCCCTACGCCGCGATGGCGTGGTTTCTCCGCCACACGCCACCGGAGGTCTTCATCGGCAACCCTCGCATTCATTTCCAACATCTCGCCGACCGCATGAACGAACCGCGCCGCGAGCAGCGACGTTGGCGCGCGTGGGCGTGCTGGGCGATCGCGCGCGCCCTGCGCCCCGAGTGGCCGGCGGATCCCAAACATGAGGTGGTCGAACCAACGCCCGAGACCATCGCCAACCGCCTCGAGCGACACGGCCTCGCCGGCGAAACCGCGATTTGGCGGGCGGCGTTGTCCCCCCTTCCGGCCGCGTCGCCCCTTTCCTCCCCTCTCTCATGAATGGCATCATCATCGCCGATCTCACGCACCTCAACGTGGTCTACCCCCCCGCGACGTTGGCGCGCCTGCAACAAACCGTGACCTTGGTCGCGCCTCCCCAGACGGCCAAGGCCATCCGCCAGAACCTGCATCTCCTGCGCGACGTCGAGGTGATCTTCAGCGGCTGGGGTGGTCCGGTGCTCGATGCCGAATTGCTCCAGCACGCACCGAAGCTCCGCGCGGTGCTCTACGCCGCGGGCACGGTCAAGGGCATCGTCACCGACGAATTCTGGTCGCGCGGGATCGCGCTCAGCGCGGCGCCCGCCGCCAACGCCATCCCGGTCGCGGAATTCACGCTCTCGCAGATCCTCTTCGGCCTGAAACTCGGCTGGCAGCACAATCAACTCTGCAAGCGCGGCGATTTCACGCAGCTGGTCGTGCCGGGCGGCTTGGGCAGCACCGTCGGCCTGATCTCGATGGGCCACATCGCCAAACTCGTCCGCCGCCTGCTGGCGGCCCACGAGGTGAAGGTCATCACGTGCGACCCGTTTCTCACCGCCGCAGAAGCCGTCGCCCTCGACATTGAGCGTGTCGCCCTGCCGGAGTTGTTCGAACGCTCCGCCGTCGTCTCGCTGCACACTCCGGAATTGCCGGAAACCAACGGGATGATTCGCCGCGAGCATTTCGAGCGCCTGCCCCGGCATGCGACCTTCATCAACACCGCGCGCAGTGCCGTCGTCTGCCACGACGACCTGATCGCCGTCTGGCAGCAGCGCCCGGACCTTTGGGCCGTGCTCGATGTCACGGAATGCGCGACGCCCGGGCAGAGGAAGGCATTGCAGGACTTGGAAAACATCACGCTGACACCGCACATCGCGGGTTCACGGGATGGCGAATGCCGGCGCATGGGCGACTTGATGGCCGACGAGTTGGAGCGCCTCGTTGCCGGCCGGCCGCTGCAACATGCCGTCACGCGTGCGCAGATGCAGATGATCGCCTGAAGCGAACCAGAGCGCCCGCCTCGCCATCGCACCGCCCGGCGGCGGCCGCCAAAAAAAAGGCCGCCTCAAAAACACGTTGAGGCGGCTACCTAGCCAAACACACAAACAATTGATGCAGACGACGCTTACATCCCGTCGTCACCGATGGAGGCCGTCGCGCAACTGTCGATCGCTTCCTTGCACTGGGCAATGCCTTCGTCGTTCTCCGGCTGACGGGAGACAAAAGAGGTGCCGGTTTCCTCGTTGCGCGAGAAAAAGTCCGGGGCAATGACACGACACTGGTCGCAGTCGATGCAGCTGGAGTCGACGTAGAATCGACCTGCGACGTTGTATTCGAGACGGTCTGAGAGCGTGGCCATGGTAGAAAGGTTGGGTGGAAGCCCGCAACATAGCCGACCTGCTCCCCGGGCTCTCTCCACTTCTTGACGAGGAGAGCGCGTTTCTTGGCCGGAAATCGAGGGGGCGCTCCAAAATCAGCCTGCTGATTTACGGGCCAACGCAACCAATGAGCAGCTTCTGACAATAGACGGGACAGCTTCGGCGTTGAATAGGGATTGGCAGACCTAAAGGCTACCGATACCTAATCTCAAATGAACGGCCACCCCCACGCTTTCCTGGCTCTGTTTCTCGGTGTCGCGATTGCGTTCCCGCTGCTTTTGCTCGGCGTCGCCCGGCTTTGGGTCGTTTTCTTCCAGCCCGCCAAACCGGGGGTACTGAAAAATTCCACCTATGAATGCGGCCTGGCCCCCAGCGGCGATTCGTGGATCCAGTTCAAGGCCCACTATTACCTCTACGCGATTCTCTTCCTGATCTTTGACGTCGAGGTCCTGTTTCTCCTCCCCTTCGCCGTGGCTTTCACCGGACTGCCGTTTGGCGCCCTGTTCGCCATGCTGCTGTTCATCCTTCTCCTGGCCGAGGGTCTGGTCTGGGCCTGGCAACGCGGTTACCTCGAATGGAAATGAGCGACCTTCCCTCCACGCCCGCCCCCACCCCCACTCCTTTCCCGGCCGCGGGAAACATCAGTGACGACGAACGCGAGGATCTGCGCCGCCACGGCATCCTCCTCACCAGCATGGAGGAACTCTACAATTGGGGCCGCAGCAACTCCATCTGGCCGCTCCAATTCGGTCTCGCCTGCTGCGCGATCGAGATGATCGCCGCCGCCACGGCCCGGTTCGACATCGCCCGGTTTGGCGCCGAAATTTTCCGCCCCTCCCCCCGCCAAGCGGACCTGATGATCGTTTCCGGCACGGTGACCAAAAAGATGGCGCCCCAAGTCGTGCGCCTCTGGAACCAGATGCCCGAGCCGAAATATTGCATCGCCATGGGCGCCTGCGCGATTTCCGGCGGTCCCTTCAAACAGGGTTACAACGTTCTCAAGGGCATCGACCGGTTCATTCCGGTTGATATCTACATCCCCGGCTGCCCACCGCGCCCCGAGGCCCTGCTCAACGGTCTCATTCAGCTCCAAAAGCAAATCAAGGGCGAGCGCATGGCCGGTCCCCATACCGCCAAGCACCTCCGCGCGGATGCCCCGAGCGAGTATCCCATCCCTGAATTCGGTGCGCACGACCTCGTGCCAACCAAAAACCCGGACGTCTGGACGCCCCCGGCGTCACTTCCCCGCAAAGCCTGATTTTCATGGAATCGCTTGAACAGCTGCGCGATCGCCTCCTCGCTCGTTTCCCCACGGCGACCGTGTCGATCCTAGCCAATCCCAGCCCCTCGGCGGAGCATTCCCTGCTCATCGATGCCGCCCACGGAGGAGAGATCGCTCTTTTCCTCCGCGACGACGACGCGCTCAAGCTCGACTATTGCTCCAATGCGACCGGGGTGGACTGGCCGGATCGCGAAGTGGTCGATGTCAAGAAGACCACCGTGCCCGATCCCGCCGGCGGGCCGGGCAAGGTGGTGGAAGAGAAAACCAAGCGCTTCGAGCCCGGTTACCTCGAGGCCGTCTACCATCTCTACTCGATGGCGCTGCGCCACGGCCCGGTGATCCTGCGCCTCCGCACCGCCAATCGCGCGGACGAGGTCACGCTGCCTTCCCTCACGCCGGTCTGGCGCTCGTGTGATTTGCAGGAGCGCGAAATCTTCGATCTCTACGGCATCGTCTTCGCCGGTCATCCCGACCTGCGCCGGCTTTTGATGTGGGATGAGTTCAAGGATCACCCCATGCGCCGCGACTACGTGGCGCCGGACGATTACGAATGGGAGCCCACCCCGCACGACCAAGTGCTCGCCCGCGCGGCAAAACATTATCCTCCGCCCCCGGCGCCCGATGTTCCGTCGGCAGACAAGGGAGCCAGCGCATGAACAGCTCCGCTCCGTCCCCGTTCTCCCCTTCGACCGGACCCTCCGTGCGCAAGGTTCACGACTCGTTCCACGGTGACCTGCTCGAGGTCTCCATGGGGCCGCAGCATCCGTCCACGCACGGGGTGTTCCGCATGGACGTCACGCTCGACGGCGAGCAGATCGTGAAGCTCAAGCCCGTCTTCGGCTACCTGCACCGCAATCACGAGAAGATCGCCGAATCCACGAGCTACCTCGGCTCGATGCCCTACACCGACCGGCTCGACTACCTGTGCTCGATGTCGACCAACTGGGCCTACGCGCTCGCGGTGGAAAAGCTCTCCGGCCAGGCCGTGCCCGAGCGCGCGCAATACCTGCGCATCATCATGGCGGAGCTCACGCGCATCGTGAACCACTCCTGCCTCGTCGGCTTCCTCTTCAACGATCTCGGCACCTCTTTCACCCCGCTGCTCTACGCCTTCCGCGAACGTGAAAAGATCATCGATCTTTTCGAGGCGCTCAGCGGTTCGCGCATGATGTGCAACTACCAGCGCTTCGGCGGCTGCCGTATCGACCCCAGCCCCGAGTGGCTCGCCGCCGCCCAGCGCGTGGTGGAAAATTTTCCCCGCTTCCTCGACGAGTATGAAACCATGCTCACGGGCAACGAGATCATGCTCGCCCGCACGCAGGGGGTCGGCTGCCTCGACGCGAACCACGCCGTCAACGCCGGCCTCACCGGACCCGTCCTCCGCGCCTCGGGTTACAATTACGACCTGCGCAAGGTCGATGCCTACGGCTTCTACCCGCGCTTCGATTTCCGCGTGCCGCTCGGCGCGCATGGCGACACCTATGACCGCTACATGATGCGCATTTTGGAAATGCGTGAATCGGTCAAGATCCTCCAGCAGGCCTTCCGCGACCTGCCCGCCGGTCCGATCATGGACCCCAAGGCCAAGATCCGCGGCTTCCGCCCGAAGCCCGGCGAAGCCTACGGTCGCCTCGAGAGCCCCAAGGGTGAACTCGGCTTCTATCTCATCAGCGACGGCTCGCCCAATCCCTACCGCTACCGCGTGCGTCCGCCCTCCCTCATCAACCTCACGCTCCTCGAGGAGATGTGTCTCGGCCACACGGTGGCCGATGCCGTCGTCATCCTCGGCAGCATCGACATCGTCCTCGGCGAAATCGACCGCTAATCCCATGCTCGGCACCGGCATCATCAAAGGACTCGCCACCACGGCGAAAAATTTCGTGGGCAGTTTCCACGACCCCGAGCGCATGACGACGGTGGAATACCCCGAGCAGCAGATTCCACTCGGCGAACACTACCGCAATTTCCCGTTCCTCGTCAGCGAGACCGCGGAGGACCCGATGGGCACGCTGCGCTGCGTCGCCTGCCAGATTTGCGAAAAAGAATGCCCTCCGCAGTGCATCTACATCGTCAAGAGCAAGGACAAGAAGCCCGATGCAAACGGCAAGCAACAGCTCTACCCGGTCATCTTCGACATCGATACCTCCGTCTGCATGAGCTGCGGCATCTGCGCCGAGGTCTGCCCGTTTGATTCGATCAAGATGGACAAGGTCTTCGAGATCGCCGCGACCGACCGCTACTCCGGACTCCTGCTCGATCGCGAGCAACTCGCGAAGTCCAATGCTTACTATAATGAGATCCGTCCCGCCGAAGCGGCCGAGGTAGACGGTCGCCTGGCCGTCGCCCGCGAAGCGGCCGAACAAAAGGCCAAGGCCGCCGCCAAAGCTGCGGCTACGCCGGCCCCCTCTTCACCCGCCGCCGCGCCCAGCGCGCCCGCCTCCCAGCCTCCTCCTGCTGCCCCATGAGCGCCGTCGTCGCTTCCGAATCCTTCCTCGAGCGCGCTCCGCTCCAACTGCGCGATGCCGTGGTCGGCTATTTTCCCGAGGCCCTGCAGTGGTTCGTGCATCACCTGATCACGATCAGCGTGATTCTCACGGTCTTCGGCCTGTTCTTTGCCTTCACGACCATCGCCGAGCGGAAACTGCTCGGCCGCCTGCAAAACCGCCTCGGGCCCAATCGCACCGGACTGCCTTTCTTCAAGAACCTGAAGCTGTTCGGTCTGACCCAGCCTTTCGCCGATGCGGTCAAGGCGCTGACGAAGGAGGACATTGTCCCGGCCAACGCCGACAAGCTGCTGCACTTCCTCGCGCCGGTCGTCGTCGTGTCGTTCTCGCTGCTCGGCTTCGCCGTGCTGCCCTACGGCCGCAACCTGATCCCGGTCGAGCTCGACGCCGCCGTGCTCTACTTCTTCGCCGCCGGTGCCGCGACCGAACTCGCCATCTTCATGGCCGGTTGGGCCAGCCGGAACAAATACTCGCTCCTCGCCGCGATGCGCGCCCTGGCGCAGCTCATCAGCTACGAGCTGCCGCTACTACTCTCCGTCGTGCCGGTCATCATCGTCACCAGCACGCTCTCGACGCAGGAAATCGTCCTCGCGCAAGGCGGTTGGTTGTTCGGCTTCCTCCCGCAATGGCATGTGTTCACGCCGTGGGGGTTCGCGGGCTTCATCATTTTCCTCATCGCGGCGCTCGCGGAGTCGAATCGCTCGCCATTCGACCTGCCCGAGGCCGAGAGCGAACTCATCGCCGGTCACCTCACGGAGTATTCCGGCTTCAAGTATGCGCTCTTCTTCATGGCCGAGTATTTCGGCCTCACCGCACTCTGCGGTCTCGGCATCACGCTCTTCCTCGGCGGCTGGCAGGCCCCGTTCCCGTTCCTCGAGTTCATTCCCTCCTACCTGTGGTTCGGCGGGAAGCTCGTCGCGATGATCATGTTCTTCATCTGGCTGCGCGGCACCCTGCTGCGCCTGCGCATTGATCAACTGACGCGTCTGGCGTGGCAGTTCATGGTGCCACTGGCGCTGATCAACCTTGGCAACGCCGCCTTCTGGATTCTCACCACCGATTGGAGCGGCCCGCTGCAGATTCTGCGTTGGGGCATTTCCATCGCGGTGATCGTCGTTCCCTTCTTCCTCATCGGACGCCGCCTGAGCCTGGGCCGCGGTCCCCGCACTTACCGCTACGCGACCTCATGACCCTCGCGCTCATCCTCATCGCTTGCGTGATGCTCGGCGCCGCCGCCGTGGCCATGACGCTGCGCAACCTCATCCACAGCGCCCTGCTGCTGGTTTTCAGCTGGGCGAGCATCGCCGCTTTTTACCTCTGGGCGGGAGCGCAGTTCATCGCCTTTGCGCAGATCCTGATCTATGTCGGCGCCGTCTCGATGATCGTGCTCTTCGCCATGCTGCTCACACGGCAGGGTCAGGGCTCCGAACTCCCGATCGAACCCGCGTCGATCCTGCGGGGCATGACCGCCCTCCTCGCGGGCGGCGGTGTCGCCGGCGTGTTGATCGGGGCAATCCTCGGTTCGCCGCTGGATGTCACCACCTCGGCGCCCGCGGCGATTTCGGTCAAACAACTGGGCGAACAACTGATGGGGCCGCACGCGGCCGCGCTCTTGGTCGTCGGCATCATCCTCACCGTCGCGCTGATCGGTGCCGTGGTCCTGGCCTCCGTCGACGCCGTGGAAAAGCCGGAGGACATCACATGAGTCCGCTCCAGATCTGTCTGATCATTTCCACGCTGCTGTTCTGCATCGGGCTTGTCAGTGCGCTCACGCGCAGCAATGCGATCATGGTGCTGCTTGGCATCGAGCTGATGCTCAACGCGGCCAACCTCAACTTCATCGCCTTCTGGCGCTACGGTCCGCAGCCCGAGGTGGGCACGGGCGTGATCTTTGTTCTCTTTTCCATTGCCGTCGCCGCGGCGGAAGCGGCCGTCGGCCTCGCTCTGGTGATCGCGATTTATCGCCACCGCAAGAGCGTCCGGCTGCAAGACGCCGCGCAACTCAAAGGCTGAGCATGACCCTCTCCGCTCAATTCCTCTGGCTCATCCCCGCCCTGCCGCTCGCCGCGGCCGGCATCGGTGCGCTGACGCCCCGCGGGGGTCGGAAGACCGCAGCCGGTGCCGCCATTCTCTCCATGGTGGGAGCATTCGTGCTCTCGTGCTTCGCGCTCAATGGCGCCCTCGCCGATCCGGCCCTCCATGCGACCTTCAACTTCAATTGGTTCGATCTCGGTGCGTCGTCGCTGCGGTTGGGCTTCCTGCTCGATCCCCTGACGGCGTTCATGTGCGTGATGGTGACCTTCGTCGGCCTGCTGATCTTCATCTTCAGCACCGGCTACATGAAGGAAGATGCCAATTTCACGCGCTTCTTCTGCTTCCTGAGCCTGTTCGCCGCCGCGATGCTCGGCCTGCTCGTCGCCAACAGCCTCCTGCTCCTTTTCATCTGTTGGGAACTCGTCGGTCTCGCGTCGTATCTCCTCATCGGTTTCTGGTTCCACAAGCCGTCCGCCGCCGCCGCGGCCAAAAAGGCCTTCATCACGACGCGCATCGGCGACCTCGGCCTCCTGCTCGGCCTCCTCTGGCTGCAACACGCGGGTGGCACCCTGCTATTTTACGATGGTGGTAACGGAGCGCTTGAGTCTTCCGTGCTCGCGAGTCTCGCGGGCCAGACGGTGGCCGGCGGACTCGCGCTCTCTACCGCCATCGGTCTGCTGATTTTCTGCGGCGCCATCGGCAAGTCCGGCCAGTTTCCCCTGCACGTCTGGCTGCCCGATGCGATGGAAGGCCCCACGCCGGTCTCCGCCCTCATTCATGCGGCCACGATGGTGGCGGCGGGCGTGTTCCTCATCGCCCGGGTGTTTCCGCTGATGTCCGCCGATCTCGCGCTGACCTCCGTGCCCGTGCACGCGTTGACGGTGGTCGCTTGCATTGGCGCCATCACGGCCCTGCTCGGTGCGTCCATCGCCGTGGCGCAAAACGACATCAAGCGCGTCCTCGCTTTCTCCACCGTCTCGCAGCTCGGCTACATGATGCTGGCGATCGGCGTCGGCTCGTGGGTCGCGGCGATTTTCCATCTCCTCACCCACGCGTTCTTCAAGGCGCTGCTCTTCCTCGGCGCCGGCTCGGTGATTCACGCCGCGCATCACGAGCAGGACATCCGCCAACTCGGCGGCCTTTCAGGCAAGATGAAGATCACCTTCGTCACCTTCAGCATCGGCACCATGGCGCTCGTCGGC
>JAUXOH010000384.1 GCA_030682505.1 Candidatus Didemnitutus sp.
GGTCGTCGCGGCGGAACTGCAGCGGTGACCCATCGCGGGGCGCGAGGATGGACCTTGCGCCCGCGTCAGCCGGGAAGCCTTGCCCCCAGCCGTTCAGTTCCCGTTTCAAAGCCTGTCATCACGGAAGCGGAACTTGCCGCCGGGCCCATCCTCCGTCCACTCTGCTTGTTCATGCAGAAGACGTCGGACATCAATGTTGTCGAAACCCGCGCGCTGCCTTCACCGGCGGAGCTGCTGCAGGAATTGCCCAAGACCGATGCCCAGGCGGATTTTGTCACCCAAGCCCGGCGCGAAATCCATCGGCTCATCTTTACCGCCGACAAGCGCTTCCTGTTGATCATCGGTCCCTGTTCCATTCATGACCTCGCGGCGGGCCGCGACTACGCCCGCCGCCTGGCGACCTTGGCGCGCGAAGTGTCAGACCGGGTGATGGTGGTGATGCGCGTCTATTTTGAGAAGCCCCGCACCACGGTCGGTTGGAAGGGCCTGGTGATGGATCCGCACCTTGACGGCACCCACGACATCGCGGCCGGTTTGCGCCTCGGCCGTACCTTTCTCCGCGACGTGCTCGACCTTGGCCTGCCGACCGCCACCGAGTTTCTCGATCCCATCACTCCGCAATACGTCGCCGACCTCGTTTGTTGGGGTGCCATCGGTGCCCGCACGGCGGAGTCGCAGACGCACCGCCAGATGGCCTCGGGCCTCTCGATGCCGCTCGGGTTCAAGAACGGCACCGACGGTTCCATCGCGACCGCCGTCAATGCCATCAAAGCCGCCGGACACCCGCACACGTTCCTCGGCATCAACCTCGACGGTTCCGCCTCGGCCATCATCACCCGGGGCAACCCCGACTGCCATGTTGTCCTCCGGGGAGGCTCCTCCGGTCCGAACTATTCCGCCGCGCATCTTGCCCAAGCCGAGCAGCTCCTCGTCCACGCCGGTCTGCGGCCGGCGATCCTCGTGGATTGCTCGCATGACAATTCGGCCAAGCAACCCGAGCATCAACCCGCAGTTTTGCGCGATCTCCTCACCCAGCTTGCGGCCGGCAACACGTCGATCATGGGTGCGATGATCGAAAGCAATCTCGGAGCGGGCAACCAGGCCTTTCCCCAGTCAAAGGACCAGCTCCGCTATGGCGTTTCGATCACCGATGGCTGCCTCGACTGGCCGACGACTGAGCGCCTCGTCCGCGAACTGCACGCGGCCCTTGCCCCGCAATCGGCCTGAGAAATTCTCAGATAAGTTCCGCCGCGGACGCCGCCGCCGCGGGTTCAGAACTTGAAACTCGCGCTGACTTGGAAGACGGCGGAGACAATCGCGTAGGCGATGAAGGCCACGAAGCTGAACGCAAAGAGCAGCACGCCGCTGGAAATCAATTGCGTGATCATCTGGACCTGCCGGGAAATGTCTTCCTGAAAAGATTGCGCGATGGCCCGGAGGCTGGGTCCGAGCTGGCCGGTGCTCTCGCCGACGGCCAGCCGGTCGATCACCAGCGGGGGAAAACACTCTGTCTTCGCCAGCGAATTGGAAAGACTCTCTCCCTCGAGCACCCGGTCGGTGGCGTCGCGAAAGGCGCCCCGCAAAGAATGGTTGGCAATGGTGCGTTCCGTCATGCGCAGGGCCTCGGCGGTGGTCACGCCATTCTCCAGCAGCACGGCGAGCGTGGAACTGAAGTTGTGAATGGTGGAGGCGATGACAAAGGGCCCGGCCACGGGCACCGCCAGGACGAGTTGGTCCGTCGTGGTGCGTCCGGCGGGCGATTTGCGCCAGCGCCAGAAAGCCACGACTGCAATGGCGCCGGCGATGAGGACGAACAAGCCGTAGTTCAGGATGAAGTCGGAAAGTCCGACGAGCAGCCGCGTGGCCCAGGGCAGTTTGCCGCCGAGCGAGGAGAGCAGGGTCTGCAGCCGCGGGAGCAGAAAGAAGATGAAGAAGAGAATGACGCCGATCGCCACCGTGCAGATGAAAAGCGGGTAGGCGAGGGCGGTCGTGAGCTGGCGGCGCATTTCGCGTTGCACCGTGTAGTGCTTGATCAGGCGCTCCAGCACCTCGCGCAGATTGCCAGTGGCTTCGCCGGCGGCGATGAGGTTGACGGCGTGTCCGCTGAATACGCCGGGCATCGACTCAAGCGCCTGCGACAGGGGCAGGCCTTCGCTCAGTCGTTCCCAGAGCGCAGCGCACAAGGCGCGCAGGCGTTTTTCCTGCAGGCGTTGCCCGAGCAGGCGCACGGCTTCGCCGGCGGGCATGCCGCTGCCAATCAACTCGGAAAGCGCTTGGAGAAAGGGGAGCTGAAGATCGGGTCCCGCTTTGGCGCCGCGAGTCGAGGCAACGGGCTCACTGCTGACGCCGGGGGAAGCGCCGGCCTTGCGGCCGGGAGGAGCGGCGACAACTTCCTCCAAGCGCAGGGGTTGCAGGCCCCGCGCCGCGAGCAGGCGCGCAGCGTCCTTGCGGTTCGGGGCGTCGAGGGTGGCCTCGACACTTTGGCCACTGGAGGAACGAGCCGTGTAGGCGAAACGGGGCATCAGCGGATTTGTCGGCTTACTTTTCGACCACGGTGATAACGCGCAGCACTTCTTCCAAGGTGGTGTGACCGGCCATCACCTTGGACCAGCCGGATTGCTCGAGCGGGCGCATGCCCTGATCGCGTGCCGCCTTGGCGAGCGTGCGAGTAGACTCGCGTTGCACGATCAGGTCGTGGACGGAGTCGTCGGGTTTGAAGATTTCAAACAGGCCGATGCGCCCGCGGTAGCCGGTGCCGCGACAGCGCTCGCAACCCACGGGGTGCGGCACCTCGGCAATACCCTCGGCGAGCGCCGGGTCGAGGCCGAGGATGGCGAGGGTGTCGCGCAACTTCACCGGGCTGATCGGCGTGCGGCCGGCGCAGTCCACGCAGAGGCGGCGGACGAGGCGCTGGGCGATGACCAGTTCGATCGCCGAGGCGACGAGGAAGGGCTCAATGCCCATGTCGACGAGGCGAGTGATGGCACCGGGCGCGTCGTTGGTGTGCAGCGTGGAGAAAACCAAGTGTCCGGTGAGCGAGGCGCGAATGGCGATGTCGGCGGTTTCGCGGTCGCGGATTTCACCGACCATGATGACGTCGGGGTCCTGCCGCAGCACGTGACGCAGGGCGCTGGCAAAGGTGAGGCCGATCTCGGGCCGCACCTGCATTTGGTTGGCACCCGGCACCTCGTATTCGATCGGGTCCTCGACGGTGACGATGCGCAGATCGGTGGAGTTGATCTTGCGGAGAAAGGCGTTGAGCGAAGTTGATTTGCCGGAACCGGTCGGACCGGTGACGAGCACAATGCCGTGGGGGTAACCAAGGATCTTGGTGATCTGCGCCTGTTCCTCGGCGTCCATGCCGAGGCGCTCCATGGTGTAGGCTTCCTTCTTCTGATTGAGGAGACGGAGGCTCACGCTCTCGGCGTAGATCGTGGGAATGGTCGAGACGCGGATATCGAGCGTGTTGTCGCCGGCACGGAAATTGATGCGGCCATCCTGCGGCAGGCGTTTTTCCGAGATGTTGAGACGCGCCATGATCTTCAGGCGCGAGATGATGGCGTCCTGGTAGCGCAGGAGATTCTCCGGCACCGACACCGGCACGAGGAGACCGTCGACCCGGTAGCGGATACGGAGCTGACCTTCCTGCGGCTCGAAATGAATGTCGGTCGCTCCGTCCTCGACGGCTTGGCCGATGATGTCGCGCACGAAGCGCACGACCGCAGCGTCAGTATCGGCCTCGATGTTGAGCGTCTGGCCGCTGGCAAAGGTATCGGGTTCTTCGCTGTCCTCGATCGAACCGGCGCCCACGCCATAGTTTTCGATGACGAGCTGACGCAGCCGGTCGGCGGGGGCGAGATGCCAGGCGATGCGCCGGGAGGTAAAGGTCGCAAGCCAATCGCGCATTTCGTTGTCCGGCGGCCAAGCGGTGGCAAGATTCAGCGGCGCCTTCTCCGGCTCGGCGTCGGTGGCGGACGAACCCGCGAGGCGGATGGGCAAGATCTGATAATCGTGCACGAGCCGTGCGGGGAGGGCAGCGACGGCAGCGGCGTCGGCGGTGAGAGCGGTGGCAATCGGCAGGCCGGTGGCGGATGCGAGAAACGGCAGAATCGCGCCGGAGCCGAGTTGCCGGAAGACGCCGAGCAGTTCCTGCCGGTCGCCGCGGGGGGCTTCGAGCAGTTGGCGCAACTGGTCCGCATCGGGCCAGTCGCGCAGAAAATCAGGCGTCGCGACGAGGGGGGCGGCCATGGTCAGCGGGAGGTGGGCGACAGCTGCAGGGCTTGGGAGATGCGCTCGCGTTGTTCCTTGGGCAGCTTGTCGACCTGTTCCAGTGCCGGGGCGATGTCGGCCGGCGTATTGGTGAGCACGGTGGGGCGGAGGAAGAACAACAGGTCGGTGCGCGTGTCCTCGCGGGAGCGGGAACCAAAAAGATCGCCGAGGAACGGAATGGGACCGAGGCGGCTGGTGCTCTTGGACTTGGAGGTGCGCTGCAGGCCGCCGAGCACGATGATCTCGCCGCTGCGCACGCTGACGAAGGACTCGGTGGTGCGGCGACCGATGCGGGGCTGCGGATTGCCGTCGATCGTGATATCGCCGAGGATGTCGTTGACCTCCTGCTTGATCTCGAGCTGGACCGTGCCGTCGATGCCGATGAGCGGCTTGACCGAGAGCTGGATGCCGATGTCCTTCGACGAAACGGTGGAACGGTAACCGGTGCCGATGTTGCTCGACGCGGCGGTGGAGTCGTTGAGGTAGCTGCTGATGACGGGGCGTTGTTCACCGACGAAAAGCTTTCCCTCCTTGTTGTGGGTGGTGAGGATGTTCGGCTGGGAAAGGATGGTGGCGTTGTTCTTCCGCGGGGTCGTGGCGAGGGAGATGATGGCGGAGAGGTCGTAGTCGCCGGAGAGACCGGGCGTGCGGGTGGCCTCGGAAACGGCGAAGCCGGCCCCGGCGCCGGAAAAGCCGACGAGTTTGTCCCCCTCGATCTTCAGGCCGAGCGCGCTGATGCCGGATTGGGAGTTGTTGCCGAGCGAAACCTCGGCGATGACCACCTCAATGCGCACCTGGGCGAGGATGATGTCGATCTTGTCCACCAATTCGCCGATGAGACGGATGTCGTCGATCGTGCCGGAAACGACGATCGAGTTGCTGCGCTCCTCGGGCAGAATGGTGAGCAAGGTGCTGAACTGATTCGAGGGCTCGATGGAGAGATTCGCCCCGGTCGGGAGGGTGACCACCGCCGCGGTGGGGGACGGGGCGGTGCCACCGGGAGGCGGAATTATACTGGTGGGGCGGACCGAATCCTGTCCGGCGGTGCGGGAGGCGTTGTTCTGCCCGGAGACGAGCTGGCTCAGGATCGAGGCGACGTCCTTGGCGGTGGCGTGTTTGAGGTAGATGACTTCGTTGCGGGTATTCGGATCCGATTTCACGTCGAGGCGCGCGATGAGGTCGTCGAAGAAGGCAAACTGGCGCGGGTCGGAAATGACGATGATCTGGTTGGTGCGGTCGTCGGGATTAAAGGAGGTGCTGGTGCCAAGCTGGGCCTGGAGCGGTCCGGAAAGGATGGTGCGCATCTTGTTCACGACCTCGCTGGCCTTGGCGTATTGCAGCGGGTAGAATTTCGGGTTCATGCCGCTGAGGGCTGGCTGGTCGAGGCGGGCCACCAGCACCTCGATGCGCTGCAGATTGCTCAACGAATCGGTGATGAGCGCCGCGTTGGCCTTGTCGAACACCACGGGGGGACTCCCGGCGCTGGGGCTGAGCAATTGCGCGATTTGCGGCATGAATTCCCCGACGCGAAGAAAGTTCAGTTGAAACAATTTGCTGGCGATGCGGCCGCTGGTGGGCAGGGCGAGCGTCGAGCCCTCGATCAGGTCGGGGGCTTCGGATTTGGCAACATTGAGTGCGGTGACCTTGAGGAAACGATCCCCGAGTGGCGTCAGGGCCACGCCATTAAGGTTGAGGAGGGTTTCGATGGCGCGGATGGCCTCGGAGCGTGTGACCGACTCGCGCAGATTCACGGTGATGGCCGCGCCGGGGAGGGCTTGCGGGCGCAGGAGCGTCTTGCCGGTGAGACGTTCGAGTAGTGCGAGGACCTGATCGATATTCTCGTCGCGCAACACGATCGGGCCGATGACCGGTTCTGAGTCCGTGGGGTTGGGCGCTGGAGCAGCGGCGCCCTGAGCTTGGGCCACGGCGGCGGTAATGCCAAGGAGGAGCGCGGCCAGCACGGATCTGAGAGGGGGGGGAAGAATGGACTTCATGCGAAAGGGCGGGAAAGCAGGGAGGAAGCGGTCCAACGGGGACGAGCGTGGTAGAAGATACTCGGGGGGCGGCAGGAGGGAATTGAGGAACGACACGAAAATGGCGATCCGAACCGCGCAGCTTGGGCAGAAACCCGGGTAAGACAAGGGTGCGTTGGGTGGGGGAGGGTGGATCGCCGACGACGGCAAGGAACCGAATTTGGGCTGGGCGGTCGGGGTAGGTTGAGACGACGAAGCCCCCGGGTAAGTTTCCCGCGAAAAAACCGCACCCGGCGCAATGTCGCTCGCCGAGCCCTCGCAATTGATTACCGTATTGCTCCACAAGCTGACTCCTATGCGCACCTTTGCCTCTTTGTTTGTGCTGTTGCTTGGTCTCGCGGCGGCAGCCCCCGGCTTCGCCACCACCGTCATTGCACCGGAATTTCCGGAGCTCGTGAATGGCTCCGACTACATCGTTCGCGCCAAGATCAAGCGCCTCACCTACGAGGCGAAACCCCGAGCGGGCAAGGAGCTGATCTTCACGAACATCGAGGTCGAGGTGCTCGAGGTTATCGCCGGCACGCCGCCCTCGCCGCTCGTCCTGACCATGCTCGGTGGCCAGCTGGGTGATCTCGAGCTTAGCGTCGACGGGGCGCCGAAGTTCGCCGTCGGCGACGAAGACATCCTGTTTGTCTCGGGTAACGGGAGGAATTTTCACCCCCTCCACGCGGTCATGCACGGGCGTTATCCGGTGCGCCATGACAAGAAGACCGGCCGCGAATACATGACCCGCAACAACGGTGTCACGCTGGCCGATGTCGCCGAGGTGGCGCTGCCGCTGGTTGAAGGCCAGACCGCCGCGCTGCAGCAACGCCTGCGCCGGGTCGAGGATGCCCTCACCCCGGATGAATTCACCCGCCAAATCAGGGCCACTCGCGCCACCAAAGGAGTCCCCCGTGCCAAGTAAGCTCCTTCGCTCCCTCGCGGTCGGCGGCAGCGCGCTGGCGCTGGTCGTGGTCGCCTCCGCCTACGACATCATCCGCGCCGAGGGCACGGCGGCGATCGTGAAGTGGAACCCGGGCACCGTGACAATGCAGATCAAGGTTGGCACCACGCCCACGCTTCAGGACGGAACCAATTATTCCACCAGCGTGCAGGCCGCGATGGCCGACTGGAATGCCGTGATGGGCACCCTTCAGTTTGCCGGCAATGTCGCCGCCGCCGGGGCCGGCGTGGATCGCAACGGCATCAACGGGGCGTTCTTTGCCGCCGACATCTATGGCGAAGCATTTGGCGAGAACACCATCGCGGTGACGCTTTCCTACCGCTCGTCGCAGGCGCAGAGCGACGGCACCTACCGTCGCACGCAATCGGATGTCATCTTCAACAACGCCCGCACGTGGAATTCCTACCGTGGTTTCACGCAGTCGGGCTCGCTCGACATCCGCCGCGTCGCGTTGCACGAGCTCGGGCACGTGCTCGGCCTCGACCATCCCGACGAGGCCGGCCAAACGCTGACCGCGATCATGAACAGCCGCATCAGCAGTGTGGACCGCCTGCAGCAGGACGACATTGACGGCGCGCAGTTCCTCTACGGCACTCCGGGCTCGGTCACACGTCCGGCTCACGACGCCTTCGCCGCCGCCCTCCCGATCACCCTCACCAACAACACGACGTTGATCACGAGTTCGAGCACCAACGCCACGAAGGAGCCCAACGAGCCAAACCACGCGCCCGGCGAGCCAGGCGGTGCCTCCGTCTGGTGGCGATGGACCGCCACCGGGACAGGCAGCGTCACCGCGGTCACCGACGGCAGCAACTTCGACACCCTGCTGGCCTCCTACACCGGAACGCAGGTCGGCGCCCTCACGCAGCTGGCCGCCAACGATGACGTTGAGACCCCGGCGCAGAATCCATCCCCGACCCGCAAGCGCACCAGCATCATCACCTTCACTGTCACCGCGGGCACGGTTTACTATTTTGCGGTCGATGGTTGGGCGGGCGAAACCGGTTCGGTGCGGCTGGAGATATTCTTCACTGCGTCCGGCGGCGGAGGAGGGTCGACTCCGGTCACGCTGCCGACCGCCACGTTGGCGCCGCAGACTGTCACGACCGGTCTCAATGCTTCGATCAGCGCCCAGCTGGTCGGCAATGCCACCTACCAGTGGCAGATCTCGACGGACGGCGGCACCACGTGGACAAGTCTCGCGAATGGTGGGCTCTACAGCGGAGCCAACTCACCCACGTTGACCATCTCGGGTGCGACCGTGGGGGCGCGCTATCGCTATGTGGTCACGACGGCCGGCGGATCCGGCACGAGTAACGCCGCCCTGCTCACGATCGCCCCCTTGGTGTTGCCCTTCCCGGCCGCGATCGCCGTGGACAGCAATTTCAACCTCTACGTGGGCGATACCGCGTCGGATGCCGTGCAACTCGTCACGGCGACTGGTGTGGTGAATATTTTTGCCGGCCTCGCCGGACAGACCGGCACCACCGATGCCACGGGCAGTGCGGCGCGTTTCAATGATCCCAGTGGCGTCACTTTGGCGACCAACGGCACCCTGACGGTTTCTGACACCGCCAACGCCACGATCCGGCGCATCACGGCGGGTGGGGTGGTGACGACGCTGGCGGGTTCACCGAGCGCGCGCGGCAACACTGACGGCACGGGTGCAGCGGCGACGTTCCGTTCGCCGACTGGCATCGCGCAAGACACCGCGGGCAATCTTTACGTCGCCGACGCGCAGAATCACACGATCCGGCGCATCACCTCGACGGGGGCGGTTTCCACTTACGCCGGTGCGGCCGGTGTTTCCGGTTCCGCCGACGGCAATGCCACCACCGCCCGTTTCAATAACCCCACCGGGATCGCCGTGGACAGCAATGGCAATGTGTTTGTCGCCGATACGACCAACAATACGATTCGTCGCATCAGTGCTTTGGGCGGTGTCGTGACGATTGCCGGAGTTGCGGGCGTGAGCGGGAGCAGCGATGGCGTGGGTTCGGACGCGTTGTTTAATCAACCTTCGGGTGTGGCGGTCGATCTCACGGGTGACGTCTATGTGGCCGACACGGGCAATTCCACGATTCGCCGGATCACTTCACTCGGGTTGGTTTCGACCGTGGCGGGCCTGCCGGGTGTCGCCGGACTCAAGGACGGCAGCGGCAACAACGCTTGGTTCAATGTTACCGATTTTTCTCTGATCGTAAATTTTGCCGAATTGGCGTCGTAGGGATTTTTTGAGTCTGGCCGGACTGGCATGGTATTTTGCAGCCAAGTTGCCGCGCTGTGGTCGCATTTGTGATGGCGCGGAGCGGCTGGCGTTGACTCAGGTGTGGGCGCTTGCGATGGGAGCGTGGATGTTTCGCTCAGCCGATTTTTCATCGTAAGCGTTCGGACCCGTGCGGTCGTAAGGTTTTGAACCGGACTGCGGTCGTAAGCGTGGTTATCGGTTCCATTCTTACGATGGGAGCGTGGTTTTTCGACGCGGCCGATTTCCGGTCGCAAGCGTTCGGACCGATGCGCTCGTATGGTTTTTTGCCACGCTCCGGTCGTAGTGTGACCGGAGCGGGCGAATGGCGGGTGCGGAGGACGGTGTTTACGGCGTGGTGATTTCAGTCATCGTGTCGTGGAAGGACCGGCCGAGGACTTGGACGAGGAAGTCGATGGCGTTGCCGCTCGAGTTTCGTTCGGGCCAACGCCAATAGCTTGCCTTCACGATGAGGCCGGGGAAGGCGGGCACCAGGCAGTTGCCGCCACCGGTCTCGACGAGCCGGTGCCCGCGTTTTTCGAGGAGCTTGGCCAGATCGGCCATCCGCGCGTCGCGGATTTGTTCGCGGGTCCACGGCCGCGTTTTCTGCTCAGGGTGGTTGAGTGTGGTCATCGGGTCAGGGGTGAATCGGGGAATCACAGTCTTTCCTCCAGTGGGGTTGGATGAGCACGCGGTTGACCTGTTTCAAATCGACGGTGCGGATCTGATCGCGGACGGCCTCAATGAGCGAGGCGACGCAGAGGTTTTTGGTGCGGCGCAGCAGGCCTTCGCCGGAGCGCACGATGAGGGCGAGCGCGTCGGGGGTGAAGGTGTTGTGGCCGAGGGCGGCGCGGTCCAATTCGCCCAGCACAAACGCTTCGATCGTCTCGGGCGCGAGCCGCGGCATGACGACCGAGTAGGTGACGCGGGAGCGGATCTCCTCGTTCTGGACGAGGGCGAGCGTCTGCAACAGCGGAGGCTGGGCGATGAGCACCAGGTTGTGCGAGCGCGGGAAGTCCTCGAAGAGCAGCCGCAACTTGCGCAGACAATCGGCCTGCATGAGATGCGCGTCGTCGATGATCGGCACAAGCATCTTGCCCGCCCGGTGGACACGGAAGGCTTCCTGCACGAGCAGCCGTTCGCAGTGGTGGTCCTGACCGTTGAACTCGATCTGGAAGGCCTGGCAGAGGATGCGCAGGGTGTTGTGGTAGGTGTGCAGCGTGCGGTTGACGACCGGCGTGATGAGCCGCTTGGGGTCGTGCGCGAGGAGCGCATCTTTGAGCACGCTTTTGCCGGTGCCGGGTTCGCCGAGCACGAGACAAAGTCCACCCTGCTGGGCGTGGACCTTGAGGATGTCGAAGATTTCCTGCTGGTGCGTGAGCAGCGTGAGCGACTCCGCGGCGAAGGGATTTTTCAGCAGACCGAAGTGGGCGCGGATCATGGCTGGACCTCCGGTACCGGCTTCCGGTCATTGGCGATGGCATCGAGCGGCCGGGCCTCGCCCATGCGCTCGCCCTTGTAATAAACGACGACGCGGGTGGACGGGCTCCGGCGCTCGAAGCGGATCTGAATCGTGCGGTCGGGCAGATGGCGCGGGGCCTCGAAGCGAATCGCTTTGAACGAAAAGGTGTTGTCGGTGCGGACGTGCCGCTCCTCCTCGACGTAGAACATTTCATCGTTGGCTTCGTTGGGCGGGAGGAAACGCACGCGGCTGCGGTCGAGCGCGAAGCGGTCCAGCGGGCTCATTCCGAGCACGGAGTGGAGCTGCGCGTTGTAGTGCTCCTCGACCCACGCGATGAACTGGCGGTTGAGCGCCTCCAGCGAGGACAGGTCGAGCGTACGGGACAGGAACTGGTCGCGGGTGGTCCGGAAAAATCTTTCCACTTTCCCTTTCGCCGCACCATCGCGGACGGGCGTGTGATGGAGCAGGCAGCCGACCCGGGCGCAAATCTGGATGATTTCCTTGGAGGAGTAGATCGATCCGTTATCCACGTAGAGTGAGACTGGCACGCCGCGTTTGTAGAAAGCGGCTCGGATCGCCTCGATGAGCGTGTCCACATTTTCGGCACAGAAGAACTGCCCGTGGCAGCAGACCCGCGACGCATCATCGACGAAGGCGATCAACCGGGTCTGCACCTTCGCGCCTTCGTGGGTGACGTGCGGCCCGTAGAGCGTGTCGGCCTGCCACATCTCATTCGCGTGCGCCTTGGCGAAGGCGAGCCGGTGCTTGTTCTCGCAGTCCAGGTCCGGCTTGAGCATTTCAAACTGCTTCACGAGCCGCGAAAACGTGTTCGGCGCCACCTGCGAGCGGGTGAGCAGGCCTTGCTCGATGCACAGCCGGTACAGCATGGAACGCTTGGGACTTTGGCCGCGAAGTTTGGGCAGAACCGTCCGGATCGCCTCCAGCAGGATTTCCGCGTTCACCTTGCGGATTTTGCCCTTGTCGGCGCGAGTGGCGGTTTGCAGCGCGGTGACGCCGTGCTTCTTGTAATGGGAGTACCAGGTCTGGATCGTCCGCCAGGTGAACTGCCGGGTGTGCCCGTCCTCGTCGGTGAAGGTCGTCTGGGCGACGGCCTTGATCCGGGCTTGGATACAGTGGCCTTCGGCCATGTCGATGGCTCCGAGAACGCGCATTTTAAGATAGGAGGTGGGATTATGCATCGGGAGTTTGTGGGGAGTTGCGCCGGGAAGGAATTTTCCCGGCCACGCGCAGCCAAACCGGCCCGCCCCGCCGGGCCGCAGGGTGTTTTCGTGTTGCCGGTGGATCGCGATTTTTCCCTGACGGCGCGGTGCGGCATGAATTCGGGCGGAAAAACGCGGGCGCGGAACGCGGCGGCGTTGATCAAACGGGGCGATTCAACCCAGCCACGCGCTCTGAAAATGCCGCTGGTACGCGGCGAGCGCACAGGAGTCTTGGGCAAAAGCTTTCCGGAGATGTTCGAGCGTCTGGAAGAACGGATCGATCTGCCCGCTCCCCGGCGCAGGATGCTCGCGGGATAGACAACTTCGCACGGCCCCCTGCCGGTGCCGGCACCGGCGGACGATGCCGTAAACCGCCTCCAGGGAAAACGGCAGGTGCAGGATTTCGGCGGCGGCCTTGATTGTCGCCCCGGCGAGCAGTTTCCGCAGCAGCGTCCAGAGCAACCCGGCGGTGAACGTGTGGCGCGGCAGCACGCCCGCGAGGAACAGCGGGAAGGTTTTGCCGCAGCCACCGCGCTGCCCGCGATCAGAACAGAACGCCCGCTGGCCCCGGACAATCTGGCCGTTCACCACCGCCGGATCGTTGCCGCGCAGCACGCTGTGGCGGTTCAGCGTGCCCCGGCACCCGCAGTGCGGGCAGCACCGCTGCTTGAGCGAAAAAGCACGGCGCTCAACTCCTCGTCGTCACGCGTAAACTGGACCGGGGTAGAAAACATAGCCCGCCTTCCTGCCCGAAGGCCCCCGGAAGCGGCGAGGCTTTTTCCACGGCACCCCCAATCCACGGGGCTCGGTTCAGAAGGATACCAATATAAAAGAAGGACGGCACTGACGGCCCTCCGAGCACGCTCCCACCGTAAACCCGCTCAGGATTATGATTTCATCGCGGCTCAAACACGGCACTTCCTACGACGGCACTGCGGCCGGTAACAGTTCAACCAACCCAAGGCCGTCGCGGTCGCGTCGGACGGCGCCATCTATGTGGCGGACACGGGCAATTCAATTCTGCGCCGCGTATCGAGCGGGCAGGTGACGACGATCACCCTCTCCCAGGGTCTCACAACGACGCCGGCGCCACCCCCGACGCCTACCCCCACGCCGACCCCGGCCCCAACCTCAGGAGGTGGCGGAGGCGGGGGCGCGCCCAGTGGTTGGTTCCTTGCCCTCATTTCCCTCGCCGGTATTACCCGTTGGCTGCAACGCCGCCGCTAACGCGATGGGGACCGCAAAGTTGATTTCCCGTTTCGGATTCCCCCCGTGGTATTTCCTCGCGGTGTGTCTCGCGGTGCTGGTGGTTCAGCTCAACCCGGCTTGGCGCGAGGCACTCATCTACGACCGCGCTGCGCTCGGCGGAGGGGAATACTGGCGCGCATGGACCGGCCACCTCGTGCATTTTGGCTGGCCGCATTTCGTGGCCGATGCGGGCTTGTTGTTGATCCTCGGCTGGACGCTCGGGCGCCGGTTTCCCGGGGCCAGCGTGACCGCCCTGATCGTGCAGCCGCTGTTCATTTCCGCCGTGCTCTATTGGTTGGATCCGGGGATGGAACGCTATGCCGGCTTGAGTGCGGTGAACCTGGGTCTGTTGCTCCTCCTTGCCGTGCGCGGCTGGCAGGGCGATCGGAGCGACTGGTTCTGGCCGGCGGTGATCGTGATCTATGTGGCCGAGCTGGTGTTTGAGATCACGCAAGGCGGGCAGGGCGGTGGTTTCATTCGCTTTGACGAGCCCACGGTCAAGGTCGCCACCAGCGCCCACCTCGCAGCCACGGCTTACGCGCTCCTCGCCTGGCTGTTCATTCGCGCGCGGCAGCACCGCTCGACGCCGGGAGCGAAATCTGCATCCTGAGGGCAGGATTATCCCATGAGTGCGTCCGCCACCCAGAAGTCCCTGCTCGGCCTCGTGCTGGGAATCGGCAGTCTGGGCACAGTCGGATGCGCCACGGCGCCTGCCACCGCTGATCAAGCTCCGGCCTACGTCCCCTATAGCGAACGCACGATGACCGCGGCGGAGCATTGGTATCACCGCGACCTTGAGGATCAGATCGAGCGCCAGATCGAGCGCCAGATCGAGCGCCGCAACGCGCCGCGGTAGCGTGGCTGCGTCCCGGCGTAAAGTTCTTGGGCGCAAGATT
>JAUXOH010000291.1 GCA_030682505.1 Candidatus Didemnitutus sp.
AAGGTGATGGCACAGCGGTAGAGGTCGGGCTCGAACGCGACCCCCGCCACGGCGAGATAGCCTCCGAAGCTGCCGCCGTAGATCGCCAGCCGTTTGCCATCGACGAGACCTTGGGCGACGAGCTGTTTGACCCCGTCGGTGACGTCGTCGTGCATCTTGCGGAATTCAAAGTCGTCGTCCTTGGAGACCGCCTTGGAATAGCCGGTGGAGCCCCGGTAGTTGGGCTGAAAGACGGCATAGCCCCGCGAGGTGAGGAATTGGGCATCGGCGTCGAAGCCCCACCCGTCGCGGGCCCAAGGTCCGCCATGCGCGTAGACGACCAGCGGGGGTTTCCGGCCATCCTTGGCTGGGGTGGGCAACGAGAGATAGCCCTCGAGGACGAGGCCGTCGCGGGCGGTGAACTTCATCGGTCGCATCACGCTCATTTCGGAGGGTTTGAACCACGGGGTCGGCTCGGGCAGCGGGAGGAAGTCGCCGGTGCCATGGTGGTAGATGACGAATCGGTAGGGCTCGCGGCCGTTGGTCGAGCCAACGACGAAATTTTGCAGGGCGTGGTCGCAACTCGAGATGATGTTCAAGCGGCCCGGCAGCTTGGCGTTTACCGCCTGTTGCACGGCGGCGAAGACCGGGTCGAGGGGGACCTGGGTGAGGAAATCACGCTGGTATTGCAGCGCCAGAGCGCGCGATTTGCCGTCCGGTTGCCGGATCTCCAACAACCGCGCCTCACTCATCGAATAGGTCTGGTCCTCAAACAGGGTCGGACCGAAGTCGCCGGTGCTGACGCGATAGCGGTGCAGGCGGCTGCTTTGCGCCGCTGGGGAGTAGTGCGAGACGTAAATCAGGTCGGGATCGTTGGTGAAGCCGATGACGTCGGTGGTCTCGTAGTTGAACGGCAATTCCGTCCACCCAGCCTTCGGCGAGGTGCGGTAATGGAAGCGCAGTTTCTTGCCGGCGTAGATCGACACCAGCCGCAATTCCCCGTCGAGATCGATCCCGGTGCCTTGCAGTTCCCCCCGCGGGAGATCGATCCACTCGTGCACGTTGAACCGGCTGTTGTTCCCGCCGGCCATGGTCGTCGGGTGGAGCCGCGTGTTGATGATGGCGAGACCGCCCGAGCCCTGGCGGTCGTCGAAGAACCGCGCGATGAAGAATTTCTCTTCCCGACGCAGGCTGCTGACGAGCTGGAAATATTGGTGCCGGTTGCTGAGGTTGGCGCTGACCGCGCCCACCGCGATGTCGACCACGCGGAAGCGGTAGCGGATGTTGGGCAGATTCTCGCTGTAGACCACCATCCGATTGCCATCGATCCACTCGAAATCGTGCACATCGTCGCCGCCGAGATCAAATTTCTTGGAGACCTTCGTCTGGAGGTCGTAGACGTTGAGGTCGAAGTGCCGGATCTTGCTGGGGGTGAGAAAGGCGACGTAACGGCCCTCCTCGGAAAGGCGCACCGCGCTCACCTCCGGGCGTTTCACGAAATCGCTCACCGGGGGCGGCGCGGCGAAGGCGCTGGCGGCGAGGCCGAGACCGAGCGCGATGAAGGAAAAGACGGAACAGGGCCGAGGCGTATTCATGGGGATTGGGGCAGGAGCCGCGACGCTGGCCCGTCGCGCGTTGTTGCCACTGGATTAGCAAAATTTGTCGCTGTGTCCACGGCGGAAAAAAATGGCGGCCGCGCCGAGGAGGGAGGCGCGACTATTTTCTGCGCCAGGCGGCGACGAACATGCCGTTGGCGTTGATCTCGTGGGCCCAGAGCGTCGTGGATCCGACGGCAGCGAACACCGGGGCCGGTTCGAACTCCGGATGCGCCGCGTTGAACGCGGCCGCGATGGCAGACGTCTCCGCCCGGGCCAGGGTGCAGACGGCATAGATCAATCGCCCCCCTGACTTCACGGAGGGCGCGACGTGTTCGAGCAGGTGCTGTTGCACGACGGCCAATTCGCTGACGTCAACCGGTTGCGTGGTCCAGCGGGCGTGCGGGTTGCGCTGCCACGTGCCGATGCCGCTGCACGGCGCGTCGACGAGCACGCCGTCGAACTTGGTCTTGGTCGGCAGCTTCGCGCCGCCGTCCCACTCGGCCGCGCGGTAATTGAAAGCGGCGGCCCGCGCCGCTCGTTCCTTCAGCTTGGCGAGGCGGCGCTTGGAGCGGTCGCTGGCCCAGATCATGCCCTTGTTTTGCATGAGATCGGACAAGTGCATTGTCTTGCCGCCTTCGCCGGCGCAGGCGTCCCACCACGTCTGGCCGGGCTGCGGGGCGCAGGCATGGCCGACCAGCTGCGAGGCGAGATCCTGAATCTCGAATTGGCCGGATTGAAATGGCTCGGTCAGAAAAAGGTCGCTCGTGCCGGTGTAGCGGAAGGCGGTGGCCAACGTCGGGTGACTCGCGCTCGGTACACAGTCGCGCAACGCGGCCGCCACGGCGGCGCTGGATTTCTGTTTGGCGCGAATCCACAGGACGGGCTCACGTTGCAGCTGCTGCAACCACGCGGCAGGGATGGCGTCCATTTCCGCGGCCAGCCAATCGGGCACGGCGCGGGCGGCGAGGGCTTCGGGCTTGATGGCGTCGGGACTGCGATGGAAGCGGGCCTGCAGATCGAGGGCGGCCTGCACCTGGTTCTGCAGGGAGTCCCGCGGAGTGAGCCATCGCCACCAGCGGAAATAGGTGAAGACCGCGCGACTGACGTCGCGGCGCAGCGCCGGGGCGGAGGTGTGCCGCGTGCGGGTGAGGTTCTCGCGCAGGGCGGCGTCGGCGGGGGTGCCGGCCCGGACCTGCTTCAGGATGCGGGCGGCTTCGTTGAGGACGCTGGAAGTGGACACCCGGCCAGCAGAGTCGGTCAGAGGTGCTTCTTCAAGAACGACTCGACGCGCTCGTAAAGTTCGACGCGGTTCTTGAGTTCGGAGAAGCCGTGTCCTTCGTCGGTCCTAAACATGGTTTCATGCGGAACCCTGGCCTTGGTGAGGGCCTTGGTCAGCCGACGGGACTGGCTGGAGTCAGCCACGCGGTCGTCACCACCGTGGGCGACAAAGACGGGAACCTTGATCTGGCTGACGGAGTGGAAAGGGGACATGGCCTCGAACTTTTCCTGCAGCTTGCGCGGGTCGCCCAACATGCGCAGCAACTGCTCGTAGCGGTAGGGGTCGGGATCGAGGTTGCGGGCCTCACGCATGACGCGCTCCCAATCGAAGATGCCGGCGATCGTCACCGCGCAACGGTAGAGATCCGGTTCAAACGCCGCGCCGCAGACCGCGAGATAGCCGCCAAAGCTGGTGCCCACGATGGCAATGCGGGCGGGGTCCGCGATCCCGGACCTGATGAGCGCGCGGGTGCCATCGGTGACGTCGTCGTGCATCCGGCGGAATTCAGCCCGTGGAGTGATACTGATGTCCGCGCCGTAGCCGGTGGAGCCGCGATAATTGGGCTGAAAGACCACATACCCGCGACTGGCGAAAAACTGGGCCTCGGGATGGTAGCCCCAGACATCGCGCGCCCAAGGCCCGCCATGGGGCAGGACGACCATGGGAGCCGGCCTGTCGGGCACGTGGTCGGCGGGCAGGGTGACATAGCCGTCCAACATGAGCCCGTCGCGGGCCTTGAAGGTCATCAGCCGGACCTCGCCGAGGAGGTTCTCCGGCAGCCAAGG
>JAUXOH010000292.1 GCA_030682505.1 Candidatus Didemnitutus sp.
CCGAGCTTGAGCGAAAGTTCCTTCGCGATGCGCCCGGCGATCTCCTCCTGCACGGCGAACACATCCTTCGCGTCGCGCGTGAACGCCTCCGACCAGACATGATACCCGTCGGCGGCCTTGATGAGCTGCGCCGTGATCTTCACGCGGTCGCCCGCGCGCTGCACGCTGCCCTCGACGATGTAGGCGACGTTGAGTTTCGCCGCGATCTCGGGGATGGGGAGATTCTTGCCCTTGAAGAAAAATGCCGAGGTGCGCGCGGCCACGCGCAGGCCGGGCACCTTGGCGAGGACGTTGAGCAGTTCCTCGCTGATGCCGTCGGAGAAATACTCGCTGTTGCGCGCCTCGCTCAGGTCGGCGAAGGCGAGCACGGCGATGGACTTGTCGGAAGAAATGGCGGGGAGCGAGGAGCGAGGAGCGGAAAGGTCGGAGGCGGATGGCGCGGCGGCGTTTGGCGTTGTCGGGCGCGTGCCTTGCCATAAAAAATATCCGGCCACCGCGAGCGCCACGGCGGCGAGCGGCCAGATCCACATCGGTGCGCCTCGGGACGCGACGGCAGCAGTCGAAGGCTTGGTGGAGACCGACTCCGCTCCGCGTTGACCAAGGACCGGCGTATCCTTGGCGCTCAGCAAGCGCTCCACCTGCGCAACAAAATTGGGCGTCGGCAATCCACCGGGCAGCCGCATCCACTGCACGCGCATGAATTCCGCCGGCACGATCGCACCGGCATCGCGGGTGTCGTCGATCACGACGGGCGCGATGAACGGAATCCCTTCCGCCATCAGATGCGTGCGTTCGACGGCCAGTTTCCATTCGAGGCGAAAGTAGCCCTCCCCACGCGATTGCGTGTTTGCGGATATGACCGGCAAGACCAGGGCACATTGCTTGATCTGAGTCCGGATTTTTTGGTCCCACGAATCGCCCCCGCGCAATTCGTTTTCGTCGAACCACACCACGAGGCCCGCATTGCGCAACGCATCCGCAATGCGCCGCGCCGCGCCCGCATCGTCATGCGCATAGGAAAGGAAGACGGCTTTGGTGGGATCAGACATTCACAGAAATCGGATTTGAGTCACAGAGAACACTGAGGCTCACGGAGACCACGGAGGAAATCTCGGTGCGCTCGGTTTGGTCTCTCCGTGACCTCGGTGTCGCAAAATTGGTTGATTGGTCTGAAATCATAGTGTCTTGGCGGATTTCAGGATTTGCTCGAAGCGCGGGTCGTCCTTCAGGCGCGACCAGAGCGGATGGGTGCGGATCGCCTGAGGGCTCAGGGCGCACGGCTCGTTCATCATCTGGCGGAGAACGGCGAGGGCGTTTTCTTTTCGACCGAGCACGAGATAGACTTCGCCCAAGTCCGGACGAATCGAGGTTACCGCGAAAAGATCGTGGGCCGTCATATCCGCGATGGCTCCTTCGGCCTCGCGGATCGCTTCCTCCGCCTGACCGGCCAAGGCCGCGGTTTGCGCCAGCCGCATCCGCACCCAGGGCTGCTGCCTCGTATTCCAATTTCGATCGCGATAGTAAGCGGTCGCTTCAGCCGCGTGCCGTCGGGTGGCTGCTCCATCGCCGCGCAAAAATGCCAGTTTCGCCCTCACGAACACGGCCGGTTCGCCGACCACACTGCTGTCATACCAGCCGCTGCCGATCGACACGGTAGGCTTGATCTCCGCCAGCATCCGATCCGCCTCCGCCAGATCACCTCGCAGAGTGGCGGCAAAGACTTGCTGGCCGATTCCACTGGCATCCAAGTTCGCCGGCGGCAGAGCTTCGACGGCCCGGATAAGGGCAGCATAGTCACCCGAACGTTCATACTGCACAAAAGCCAAATTGGTGAGCAGGCCTACATCCCCCGGGAAATAGGCCAAAAATCGAGTGGACGCGCGGTCGGCCTGATCCCAACGGCGCAGGTTGAGGAGAAAATTTGAGGAATTCTCGACGGCGGCGAAGTCGCGCGGATTCAACCCGACCGAGCGATCGAAATGCGCCATCGACTCCGACCAGCGGCCGAGGCGGCGGTGCGTGATGGCCAGCCAAAACGACAGTTGCGCATCGTTGGGCAGACCCTGCTCCGCGAGCTTGAATTCGGCCAGCGCCGCCGCCCAATTGAACCGAACCCGATAGTGATAGGCGCCGAGTGCGAGGTGGGTCTCGGGCGCATCCGGAGCGAGCCGAACCGCCGCATCCACCGCCGCCTTCATCAACTCTCCGCGCCGCGGCGTCGGATCAAGGTGACCGAACCAATGCATGATCGAATGCACCGTGGCGACCTGGGCGTAGGCCAGGGCAAACTTGGGATCCTTGGCGATGGCCTCTTCATAGACGGTGATGATGCGCGGGTAGTCCAGCAACCCACCCCGCTCCCCGACTTCCTGGTGCATGGCCCGGGCGCGCAGATAGAGATCGTAGGCTTCCTGGTTTTGCGTGGGGCGGCGTTCGATCAACGACTTCTCTCCCGCCGTGAGCGTGGCCTTGAGTGCGGCGGCAATCTCCCGGGCAAGCCGGGCCTGCAGGCCGAAAATGTCGGTCAGCTCACCGTCGTAGGTCTCCGCCCAAAGATGTTCGTCGGTCGTCGCATTGATCAACTGCGCCGTCACGCGCACTTGGTTGCCGACGCGACGCACGCTGCCCTCGAGCACGTTGGCGACACCCAACTCGGCGGCAATCTTCTTCAAATTGCGCGCCGCGGTGTCGCGATAGGCCAGCACGGAGGTGCGCGAGATCACCTTCAGGTCGCGAATCTTCGCGAGGTTGGTGATGACGTCATCGTGCACGCCATCGGCGAAAAATTCGTTTTCCTTTTCGGAACTGAGATTGGCGAACGGCAGGACGGCGATGGACTTGTTGTCCGCCGCGAGCGGAGTCGACGCAGCGACAGCGGACTTTGCCACTGGTCCAGCCGCCGGAATTTTCTCGGTCCTAGGTTGGAATAAAATATAGGCGACCAACGCCACAATCACGAGGCCCGGAATTATTTTCAGCGCCAGGGGCAGGCTGGTTTTCGCGGGAGCCACTGACGCTGTGGTCGTCGACCGCGATTCTCCGCGCGCCGGAGTGGAGACTTTTCCCGAGGCACCGAGCAAACGCTTGATCTGTTCGACAAATTGCGGCGTCGGCAAACCACCGGGCAGGCGCGTCCATTGCACGCGCATGAATTCCGTCGGCACGATGGCGGCGTTTTCGGCTGTGCCATCGACGACGACCGGCGCGACAAACGGCACACCC
>JAUXOH010000394.1 GCA_030682505.1 Candidatus Didemnitutus sp.
AGCAACCCCCGCAACTTGTAGCGTCATCCGTTACAAACGCCGTGTCCTCGCCCGCTCGCCTCGTCGCCATCCAGAACCGCCACCCGCGTCTGCGGGCCCCGGTGGCCCAGATCCGCCGGGCCATCGCCGTGCTCGATGCGCAGTTCACCCTGGTGCCGGCCGATCGGCCGCATCTGGCCCGGCCCGCACGCGCACCGATCCGATCGACCCGGACCAAACCGCCCTTCCCCCGGGCCAAGCTCCCCGGCGTTTGTCCCCCGGGTGAGTTATCGCTCGTTTTCCTGACCGATCCGGAGCTGGCGCAGATCCACGCCGACTTCATGGACGACCCGACCGCGACCGACGTGATCACGTTCGAGGGTGACGCAGCCGTGGGTCTCGCCGGCGAAATTTGCGTGTCTGCCGATACCGCCGCCACCTACGCCCGGGCCCAACGCCGTGACTTCGCGACCGAGCTCACGCTCTACGTCGTGCACGGTTGGTTGCACCTCGCCGGCTACGACGATCTCCGGCCAGAGAGAAAGCGTCGAATGCGCGCCGCCGAGAAGCGCGCGCTGACCCTCCTGCACACCGCCCAAGCGGTGCCGCCATTCGCCTGGCGTTGATCCCGGGCGCCCGCCAATCGCCCCGAAACGAAGTTTCGGGGTGCAACTCGGGCCAGGTTCGTTTCACTGGCTGCGATATGACCGAAACTCGCGTCGCTTCCGTTCGCAATGCCTTCCTCACGGGATTGCTGCTGCTCGCGCCCATTGCGGTCACGTGGCTCGTGTTCAGCTGGCTGGTTGACCGCGTGGGCGGCGGCTTTCGGGACATCTTCTTTTTCTACGTGCCGGATACACTGCGCAACCATCCGAGTCTTGGTTTGGCGTGGAACATCCTCTCGACGCTCCTCGTCGTGCTGCTCGTCACGCTGCTCGGTTACGTGTCCCGCCTGTTCCTCGGCCGCTTCTTCGGCGGCATGGCGGAACGCATCATCACCAACATCCCGGGCATCGGCACCGTCTACACCACGGTCCGGCAGATCGTGGACACCTTCAACACGCAAAACCGAAACCTCTTCTCCAAGGTCGTGCTGGTGGAGTTTCCCCGCGCAGGATGCTTCGCCATCGCCTTCCTCACCAACAAGGCCCGCGGCGAACCCCAGGCCAAGACCAGGGAAGAGGTCTGGACGCTCTTCGTCCCCACCACGCCCAACCCCACCAGCGGCTTTCTCATCATGGTGCCGCGGTCCCAGCTCATCGAGTTGGACATGTCCGTCGGCGACGGAATGAAAATGGTCATCTCCGGTGGCTCGGTGGTCCCGCCCTGGCCTGCGGACAGCCCCACGCAGGGCGCCGTGCCGGTGCAGAATCCCCCGCAGGCCGATTCGCAGACTTCCGTCGTTTAGCCGCTTGCCTCGCTGTCGCTCCGCCCGAAACGTAAGCGCGTGCCGGGTCAGCAACTCTCCACCAACGGAATCATCATCGGACGCAAACCGTCCGGTTCCGAGGCGTTCGACCAACTGACGGTGTTCAGCGAGGAGGACGGCCAGTTGCTCTGCCTGCGCCGCCTGTCCACCAAGGCCGTCTCGGCGACGACTCCGCTCGACCTGTTCGACGAAGCCGAGTTCATGCTCGAGTCGTCCAATCAAGGCCGCACCTGGTTCATCAAGGAGCACCGCCACGTCGCGCGCCACCCCGGGATCGGCCGCAGCTACGCCGCGTTGCAAACCGCCGCGCACCTCGCCCGGCTCATCCAGCGCAACCCCGTGCCGGACGATTCGCGCAGCCCAGTCACTGCGCTCCTCCGCCAAACCCTCGCGTCCCTCGAGGAGGGCGCGCGCCCCGACCTGGTGTGGTTCAAAGCCCTCTTCTGTTTCCTGCGCGATGAAGGTTATCCGGTGAAACAACAATGGTGGGCCGAACTCACCGCGACCGAGCGCGACGAGGCCGCCACACTGCTCAACCAACCGGTCGCCGGACAGAATCCTGCCGCCGAAACGGTGGCCCGCCTGACGCAGCGCCTGATGGACTGGGTCGCGGCCAATACCGAGATCAAGTTCGGCTGAGCCGGCGCCGCGTGCCCATGCGATTTTCACTCGAAACCAAGACCGCCAGTTTGAGCGTGGGCGATTTTGCGGAGTTCGCCCTCGGCCCGCGCGAAGGCGGCGGCGGATCCGCGGGCCTGTGGCGCGCGCAACTCGGGCAGCATTGGCACCACGAACTGCGCCAGCAGGTCGAACACGAACTGGCGGCCAGCAGCACCGCCGCCTCGTTCGAAATCGCCATTGCGGGCGAACTCAAGCACCGCGGCTGGACGCTCGCGCTCGGGGGCCGCATCGACCAACTCGTCGGCACGACCCTCCGCGAAATCAAGACCGTCACTCGTCCGCTCCCGCTCGAGGAGGACGAACTGCGCGCCGACTTCGGCAGTTATTTCCTGCAACTCGCCACCTATGTGATCTTGCGTCGCCTGCAGGGCGCCAAGGACACCCGCGCCGAACTCGTCTTCGTCGAGGCCTCCTCCGGTCTTAGTCAGACGATCGCGCTCAATCCCTTCGACGAAGCGCTCGTCCATCACCAACTCGACGCCGTGGTCCAGTTTCTGGAGCTGCAGCACCGGGCCGCGGAGCGCCGCCATGCCCTCCGGTTCCACTCGCCCTTCGCCACGCTGCGCCCCGGGCAGGAGACCATTCAGGCCGACCTCAACGCCGCTTTTGCGCACGACCCGATCGTGCTCCTCGAAGCCCCGACCGGTTACGGCAAGACCGGTTGCGTGCTCGAGTTCGCGCTCGCGAGTTTGCGGGACGGCCGCTTTGACCGCCTCATCTGGCTGACCGGCAAGTCCACCGGGCAACTGCAAGTGGTCGAGACCCTGCGCCGCATGACCACGCCGCCACAGGACCACCCCGGCGGTAACACGTCCGGCTGGACGCCGGTGGCGTTCTGGCAGGTGCGCAACAAGCGCGAACATTGCGTCAACGACGTGTTCCACTGTGTGCGCGATGGGTGCGACTATCTCGCCGGCGCACCGGAACGCTGGCCGCAAAGCGGATTGTCCCGCTTCCATCTCGACCACCCGCCCGCGCGCGATCTTGACACCTTGCGGGCCGCCGGCCGCGCGGCGCGGATCTGTCCCTACGAGATCACCCGCACCGCGCTCGCGTTCAACGATGTGTGGATCGGCGATTTCAACTACGTCTTCGCCCCCGACAACCGCGGGCTCTTCTTCGACCAACCGGGCTTCGATCCGTCCCGCACCCTCCTCGTCATCGACGAGGCGCACAACCTTCCCTCTCGGGTGGCGGATGCCTTCTCCCACGCTGCGGGCGATCAGGAGATCCGCGCGCTGCTCGCCGAGCTCGACCATCAGCGCGCCCCCGCGCCCCTCGTGCTCGCGGTCGAGGTCTGGGCGCGGGTGCTCGGCAGCATCGAGCCCTGCGAGGTGCTGGACGGCGCGCTGGAGGCCGACGTGCGCGCCGCCCTGGCGCGGCTGGCGGAACTCGTGGCGGTGACGCCCCTCGACCACGCCGCGCTCGGCCCCCACCACAGCGAAACCCTGTGGAACTTCGCGCAGCTGCACGACTTTCTCGACGACCTCCATCTGCACCGTCTGCTCTGGAGTCGACGGACCGGCACGCTGGAATTCACCTGCATCGACGCCGCCGACGCAATTGGCGACACCCTGCGCAGTTTCGGCGGGGCGCTGCTGATGTCCGCGACGCTGGCGCCGTTTGATCAATTCGCCCTCGCCTGCGGGCACTCGCGCTACACTCCCGTGCGCGCCGTGGCGCCGTGGCGCGGCGGCGCCTACGACGTGGCCGTGGACCTGCGGATTTCCACCTCCTTTCGGGAAAGGGCGAACTACTACGGCACGACGGCCGACACGATCGGGGCCCTGCACGCGTCGGCCGGCCGGGCCATCGTGGTATTTTTCCCGTCCTACGCCTACGCCGAGGCGGCGTTGCGCGCGCTCGAGCACAGCGGCTCGGTCCTGCGCGCCACGCTCCAGCCGAAGTTGCCGGACCTCGCCGCGCAAGCCGCGTGGGTCGAGGAGACGCTGACCCTGGCCGACGCGCTCTTCCTCGTGCTCGGCAGCAGCTTTGCCGAAAGCATCGACCTGCTCGGCGGACGCGTCTCGCACGCGATGGTGGTGGGTCCGGCCTTGCCCGAGGTCAACGCCGTGCAGAAAGCCCGCACGGACTCCCTCAGCTCGCTCGGTCGCGAGGCGGCGTTTCGGCGCGTCTACCAGATCCCCGGGTTGCAAAAGGTGAATCAAGCGCTGGGCCGCCTCGTGCGGAGCCCCGGTCATCGCGCCAAGGTGCTGCTGCATTGCCGGCGCTTCGCGGAGTCGAATTACGCGAGCTTGCTCGACCCGGAATGCCAGCACTACCGCGAGATCACCACGACAACCGAACTGCGCGAGTGGCTGGCGTCCGCTTAGCTGCGCTCGACGGTGCCGAGGAAGCTGGCGAAGACCATCTTGCCGCCCGCCGTGGGCAACACGCCGGTGATTTCCGCCGAAACCACGCGTCCGATAAATGGCCGTCCGTTGTTGACGACGATCATCGAGCCATCCGCCAGGAAACCGACCGCCTGACCGTCGTCCTTGCCGGGCTTGCTGAGTTCAACCTCAACATTTTCGCCGACAACGATCTCGGGCCGCAGCGCCTTGTCGAGGGCACTCAGGTTCAGCCACGTCACGCCGTGAAACTGCGCCATCTTCGCGAGATTGTAGTCCGTGGTCAGGAGTTTGGCCCGCAGGGACTGGGCGATGAAGACGAGCTTGGCTTCG
>JAUXOH010000395.1 GCA_030682505.1 Candidatus Didemnitutus sp.
CCGTAAAACTGGGCCTCACGTCGAGTTCCGGCGGCCTCGGGTTTACGGAATTCAGTGCCTTGGATATTTCGGCGGCGGGGAACTTCCTTCGCGAACTCGCCCCGACCCTGGTGGAAGTGGAAGCCGCGCACGAAGTGGTCACGGGGGTCGCGCAGCGACTCCATTTCCTAGAGGAAACCGGACTCGGCTACCTCACCCTCGAACGCGAATACAGCACCTTGAGCGGCGGAGAATCCCAGCGCGTGCGCCTCGCAACCCAACTCGGCATGGGCCTCGTCGGTGTGATCTACGTGCTGGACGAACCCAGCATCGGCCTGCACGCACGAGACAATCAGAAGCTGCTTTCCACGCTGCGCGATTTGCGCGACCGCGGAAACACCGTCGTCGTCGTCGAACACGACGAGGAAACCATGCGCCTCGCCGACCAACTGATCGAACTCGGACCGGGCGCCGGTCGCGAGGGGGGCGAGATTCTTTTCCAAGGCACTCCGGCGGAGTGCATGAAGTTGTCCGCCTCGGCTTCCCGGACCGGCGTTTATCTCGCCGGCAAGATGGGCGTGACCAAGGACGCGAAGACCCGGGAGCCGGACGGACGCTGGCTGACGGTCCGGGGAGCCACCGAGCACAATCTCAAGAACATCGACGCGGCGTTTCCCGTGGGCCTGTTGACCTGCGTTTCGGGAGTCTCCGGTTCCGGCAAGAGCTCGCTGGTGAACGACATTCTCGCCATTGCGACCGCGCGAAAACTGAACGGCGCGAAAGCCTTGCCGGGCAAGCACCGGGGGCTCGCGGGTCTCGAGCACTTTGAAAAAACCGTGCAGGTTGATCAGGAACCGATCGGCCGCAGTCCGCGCTCCAATCCCGCGACCTACGTGGGACTGATGGATTTGTTGCGCGAACTTTTCGCCAAGGTGCCGCTGGCCAAAGTCCGGGGCTACAAGGCCAGTCGCTTTTCCTTCAATGTCCGGGGCGGCCGGTGCGAGCGGTGCCAAGGCGACGGACAGATCCGTCTCGACATGCAATTCATGGCCGATGCCTACGCGCCCTGCTCGAGTTGCGACGGCCGTCGCTTCAATCGCGAAACTCTCGAGGTGCGCTTCCACGGGAAAAGCATCGCCGACGTACTCACGCTCACCGTGCGCGAAGCGATGGACCTCTTCCGGGCCATTCCGAGGATCGCCGAAAAACTGGCCACCCTCGATGCGGTCGGCCTCGGTTACCTGCAACTCGGGCAGAGCGCGACGACGTTGAGCGGCGGCGAGGCCCAGCGACTCAAACTGTCGCTGGAACTCAGCAAGCGCGAGCAGGGCCGCACGCTTTACCTCCTCGATGAGCCAACCACGGGACTGCACTGGACGGATATCCAGCGCCTGATCGAGCTGCTGTTCAAACTGCGCGACGCCGGCAACACCGTGGTCGTCATCGAGCACAATCTCGACGTGATCAATGTTGCCGATTGGATCATTGATCTGGGACCGGACGGTGGACCCGCCGGCGGCGAGATTGTTTTTGCCGGTGCGCGCTCCACCATTGAACAGGCCTCGCGTTCACACACCGGGGCAGCGCTCGCGACCTGGCGACATTGAGCCACGGGCGGCGGCCGCCGCGGAAAGTTCTGCAACTCGGGAGCAACGTGGCGTGTGTTAGAGGGAGAACCGGCCAACAACCTCAACCCTGCTCCCTATGAAAAACCTCATTCGTTCCGCCGTCGCTGCCGCGACTCTTTCTGTCGCCCTCTCCCTTTCCGCCTTCGCTGCTGACGAGGAAGCGGGCTATGTCGATATCGGCCAACTCCTGCCCTCCGAGAAGGGTCAGTATGTCGAAATCAACCTCTCTCCCGCGTTGCTGAAATTTGCCGCGCGCATTGCCAAGCACCACGAGCCCGAAGCCGCCGACCTCGTCGGCGACATCAAGCGCATCCGCATCAACGTCGTCGGTCTCGACGACACCAATCGGACGCAGAACATTGCGAAAATCGAAGCGGTGCGCACCAAGCTCGAACAGCAGGGCTGGACCCGCATGGTCACCGTGAGGGAGAAGAACGACGGCGACAACGTCGCGATTTTCAGCAAGATGCGCGGTGATGATATCATCGACGGTCTCGTCATCACTGTCATCGATCGCAAGGGCGAGGCGGTGTTCGTGAACATCGTCGGCAACATCAGTGCCGACAAGATCGGGGCGCTCGCCGAGAAATACGACATCGAGCCGCTGCGGAAGATCAAGATGAAGGTCAGCCACCGCCACGAAGCAACCTGACCCGCTTCGCCCGCGAGCAACTCCGAGGCCCTTCCCATGAACCAACCTCCTCTCGTTCCGGCAGCCCGCCGCCGCATCTGGCCATGGATCCTCGGCCTTTGCCTCACTCCCTTCGTGGTTCTGGCCGTTGCCGTCGGCAGCTACGTCACCCTTGATCGGGATGCGGCGGTGCTGCGGCAACATGTCATGACCGCTTCCGGCGCGGAGTGGGACACCAAGATCCAGATCAGCGTGGGGCGGGCCACCTTGGGCACGGTGCGGGCAGGTCTTCACTTGGTCGACCACGAGCATGTCG
>JAUXOH010000405.1 GCA_030682505.1 Candidatus Didemnitutus sp.
GCGGTTGCCGCGGCCTCGTCCTGCACGCGCGAAATCGAGTCGGCCAAGCCCGCCTGCCATTGAGTTGGTGGCGACGGTGCACGGTGCGCTGATTTTTCGACACGGAGGTCACCGAGGCGAGCCGGAGAAATCTGGAGCACCCAAGGCAGATCAACTTAACCACGGATTGCTCGGATTACTCGGGTACAATTAACCGATAACCGCTGAGCACACGACCCGCTAATCACGCCGCGCACACGAGGATATTTGGATCTCATTCATCCGAGCCATCCGTGAAATCCGTGGTTCCTAATCTCTGCCGTCTCTAAACGCCACGTTGCGCGGCGAGCACTCAACCGACGGGCGGTTGATGGGCTCCGTGAACTCCTCCGCTCCTCCCTCCGCGTGCTCGGTGTCTCAAATCAAACCGCCGCCGCCCCGCCGGCGCTCCTTCAGTCTTCGGCGGTCACCCAGTGGCTGCCCTTGCTCACCGGGTTGAGCGCGGCGGCGTGGACGACCAACCGCGCGGTTTGCACGGCATTGCGCAGTTCGATCAATTCGCGGGTCGGTCGGCAATCCCGGTAAAACGCCTGCACATCCTCGTGCAGTTCGCGCAGGATGCGCCGCGCCCGCGCCAACCGTTGCGGTGAACGGATGATGCCTGCGTAGTTCCACATCGTTTGCTGGATCTGGTGGAGGTCCTGCCGGATGAGCAGCGGATCGGGCTCCCTGACCGGGCTTTGCCACTCGCGCGGCTCGGGTCCGCGAAGTGGTGCGGCGGCGCGCAAATCCTCCAGGTCGGCTTGCGCTGTCGCCTTGGCGGACACGAGGCATTCGAGCAGCGACGTGCTCGCAAGGCGGTTCGCACCGTGCAGGCCGGTGCAGGCGGTCTCACCAATGGCGTTGAGGTGGCGGACGTTGGTGCGGCCGCGCAGGTCGGTGTGCACGCCGCCGCAGGAAAAATGTGCGGCCGGGACCACGGGAACGCGCTCCCTCGTGAGATCGACGCCGCCGCGCAGGCACCGCGCATGGATGCCCGGAAACCGGTCCTTGATGAAGTCCGACTGGAGACCGCCCAGCTCCAAATAGACACAGGGATCCCCGCTCTGCGCCATTTGTTGTTTGATCGTGCGCGCGACGACATCGCGGGGCGCGAGCGAACCGCGCGGATGCACGGCGTCCATGAACTTCCGCCCGCGCGCATCGACCAGCACGGCCCCCTCGCCACGCAACGCCTCGGTGATAAGAAAGGGCTGGGCCCCGGGGGAATAAAACACCGTGGGGTGAAACTGCACGTATTCGAGGTCGATGACCCGCGCCCCGACCCGGTAGGCCATGGCGACGCCGTGCCCGACACTGCCGGGTTGGTTCGTCGAATGCTGGTAGATGCCGCCGAGGCCCCCGGTTGCGAGAATAGTCTTCCGGGCCACAAAGGCCACCACCTCGCCCGTCGCGGTGTCGAGCGCGTAGCACCCAAAACAGGTGATGGGCTCGTAACGGTCTCGCGGATCGTCGGCGTTGTGCGAGAGCGTCAGCAAATCAATCGCCACCGAGCCGGTGTGGCGCGTGATGCGCGGCGTCGCGTCCACGCGCGCGGCCACGGCCGCGAGAATGGCGTGTCCCGTGGCGTCCTTCGCGTGAATGATCCGCCTTTCACCGTGACCGCCTTCGCGGGCCAGATTCAGCTCGCCCGCCTCATCGCGATCAAACGCGATGTGCAATTCGTCGAGCAACAACTCCTTCACCGCCGCCGGGCCCTCGTGCACCAATTGCGCGATCGCCGCCGGGTTGGCGGTGCCGTCACTCGCGGCAAGAATGTCGGCCGCCAACCGCTGCGGATCGGGCGCCGTGTCGTAGATGATGCCGCCCTGGGCCCAGTCGCTGTTGGCCTCCAGTGCCGCTCCGAGCGACAACAACAACACCTCCCGGCCCGCGCGCGCCGCGTGCAGCGCGTAGGCGGAGCCGGCGAGACCTGCGCCGAGCACAAGACAATCGGTGCGGATGATCTTCATCTCTTTGCGCGCAGCGGCTTGACGTCGAGACTCAGATCCGCCGCCGGTGCCGAGTGGGTGAGCGCGCCGATGCTGATGACATCGACTCCCCGCCGGGCGTAATCGCGGAGGGTTTCGTAGCGCACGCCGCCGGAAACCTCGACCAGCGCGCGCCCGGCGATGACGTCGACGGCCGCATCCACCTGCGCCGGGGTCATGTTATCGAGCAGAATGATTTCGGCGCGCGCCCGGCAGGCCTCCCGGACCCCGGCGAGCGTCTTCGCCTCCACTTCGATCTTCGCGCCGTGCGGTGCGGCGGCGCGGCAGCGTTGCACCGCCTTGGCCAGCGATCCGGCCGCGGCGATGTGGTTGTCCTTGATGAGCACGTGCTCGCCGAGGGAGCTGCGGTGGTTGAAGCACCCTCCGGTGCGCACGGCGTATTTTTCGAGGGCCCTCCAACCGGGAGTCGTCTTGCGCGTATCGACGATGCGCACGCCCGTGCCGTGCACGGCGGCCGCGTAACGCGCCGCCTGCGTGGCAATCCCCGAGAGGCGTTGCAGGAAATTCAGCGCGGTGCGCTCGGCCGTCAGCATCGACGCGGTCGGTCCCTCGACGCGCAACACGACGACGCCCGCGGCCACCCGCTCACCGTCGCGCGCAACCAACGTGGTTTTTAACGCCGGATCGAGGCGCAGGAAGACGCGCGCCGCTATTTCGACGCCGCAAAGCACGAGGTCCTGCCGGGCATCGATGGCCCCGCGACTGCGGTGCGCGGGGGAAAAGATGGCGCGACTCGTGACGTCGCCCAGCCCCGCATCTTCTTCGAGCGCGAGTTCAACCAAGTGGTCCGTGTGCGGTGTGTTCATGCAATTTTTGATTTAATACGTTACAGCGGATCGGCGGGGGCGAGGGCGAACATGCGTTCGATGCTGTGCGCGGCGCGGCGGCGCAGGTCTTCGTCGAGCGTGATGATCTGTTCGGGACGCGGGGACACGAGGGCGTCGCGGATTTTCTCGAGCGAGTTGAGCTTCATGTAGGGACAGAGCCGGCAGCCCCCGATGAAGTTCTTCTCGGGTGCCTCCACCTGCAGCCGGCTGACGAGACCGCACTCGGTCAGCATGAGAAAATAGGGTGCGGTGGTGTTCTTGACGTATTTCATCATCGCCCCGGTGCTGCCGACGAAATCAGCGACCGCCGCAACCTCGGGCGTGCATTCGGGGTGGGCGACCACCCTGAGGCCGGGAAACCGCGCGCGCGCGTCGGCCACCGATTGCGCATCGAAGACATCGTGCACGATGCAAGTGCCGTCGGAGGTGATGATTTCCTTGTCGATTCCGCGGCGCTTCAGTTCGTTGCGAACGTTGTCGCCCATGAGGCGGTCGGGCACAAAGAGCACGCGGCGCTGCGGGAGCCGGGCGATGATGTCGTAGACATTGCCGGATGTGACACAAACGTCAGACTCCGCCTTCACGTCGGCGGTGGAGTTGATGTAGCAGACGACCGCGGCGTCGGGGTAGGCGGCCTTGAGCTGGCGGAGTTGGTCGCCCGTGAGCGAGTCGGCCAGCGAACACCCCGAACCGCGATCCGGCACCAGCACGGTTGCGGCGGGGGAGAGGATCTTCGCCGTCTCGCCCATGAAGACGACCCCCGCAAAAACGATGATCTTTGCCTTGGATTCGCGTGCCTTGAGACTGAGAAAGTAGGAGTCTCCCTTGAAGTCGCCGACGCCGTAGATGATTTCCGGTGCGACGTAGGAGTGCGTGAGAATGACCGCGTCTTTCTCCTTCTTCAGCGCGTTGATTTCGAGTGTGAGGGGCGCAAGGCGGCGGCACGCCTCATAGTTCCACTGCCGTCCCGGCTCGCAGTCCACGTGCAGGAGCGCGCGCAGGAGGCGTTCGGTTTCGGCTTCAACGGCGTGATCTGTGGCGGGCATGAGAACGGCCAGCTTATCCCCGCTTCGGCGGGGGGCAAACTTGCTTCGCCGGTCCCGACCGGAAATGTTGCGAAAGAAGCGCCGGCTGTTTTGGGGCGGCGCGGAAGGTCAGGCCTCCAACTGCGGGCGCGTGGGCTCGGGCCAATCGAGGTGAAAGAACTTTCCCCGCGGCTGGTCGGTGCGCTCGTAGGTGTGGGCACCAAAGTAGTCGCGCTGCGCCTGGAGCAAATTGGCCGGCAAACGGGCGGAGCGGTAGCTGTCGTAATAGGAGAGAGCCGAGCTGAAAGTCGGGGCGGGCACGCCGCACTCGGCCGCGAGCGAGACGACCTTCCGCCAGTTTTCCTGCGCCTGCTTCACGATCCGGTTGAAAAACGGGTCGAGCAGGAGATTCGCGAGTTGCGGGTTGCGCGCGTAGGCCTCGGTGATCTTTTGCAGGAAGGCCGCCCGGATGATGCACCCGCCGCGAAAGATCTGGGCAATCTCGCCGAAGTTGAGTTTCCAGCCATATTCCTGCTGGGCGGTGCGCATGAGCTGGAAACCCTGCGCGTAGGAGCAGATCTTCGAGCAGTAGAGGGCGTCGTGAATCGCTTGCACGAGCGCTTGCTTCGAGCCGCGGTATTTCTTGCCCGGACCCTTGAGAATCTTCGCGGCGGCAACGCGCTCGTCCTTCAGCGCGGAAATGCAACGGGCGAACACCGCCTCGGCAATCGTCGGCGCGGGCACCCCCATGTCGAGGGCGTTGGTCGAGGTCCACTTGCCGGTGCCTTTCTGCCCGGCGGTGTCGAGCACGACGTCGACGAACGCCTTCCGTTTGTTGTTCGGGTCCCTTTGCTTGAGGATGTCGGCGGTGATCTCGATGAGGAAGCTGTCGAGCGAACCCTGGTTCCACTCCGAAAAAATCCCGCCCATTTCGGCGGCCTTGAGACCGAGCAGCCCCGACATCAGGGCGTAGGCTTCGCAGATCATCTGCATGTCGCCGTATTCGATCCCGTTGTGGATCATCTTCACGTAGTGGCCCGCGCCGTTCTCGCCAATGTAGGCGGTGCAGGGCACGCCGCCGCTAACGGGCCAACCGGGCTTGGCGCCGGGGATGGGCCGGCCGGTTTTGTCGTCAACCTTGGCGGCAATGGCTTCCCAGATCGGCTTCAGTTCCTGCCACGCGCCGAACTCCCCGCCGGGCATGAGCGACGGACCGAAGCGCGCTCCTTCTTCGCCCCCGGACACGCCGGAGCCGATGAAGCGCAGTCCTTTCCCCCGCAGCTCCTTTTCGCGGCGGATCGTGTCGGTCCAGAGCGCATTGCCGCCGTCGATGATGATGTCATTCGGGTCAAGCAGGGGCACCAGGCCGTCAATCACGGCGTCCGTCGCTTTGCCGGCCGGCACCAAAATGATCATTTTGCGCGGTTTCGCGAGCGACGCGACAAAGTCGGCGAGGGACTTCGTGCCCACCAGTCCGCCCGGCGTCTGCGGGTTCTCGGCGATGAACCGGTCGGTCTTTTCAACCGTGCGGTTGTAGACGGAGATCCGAAAGCCGTGGTCGGCAATATTGAGGGCGAGGTTTTGGCCCATGACGGCCAATCCCACGAGTCCGATGTCAGAGGGTGTCTTCGCCATCATCGTGGGGCACCGTAGCGGGCGGGCCGGAAAAGACCAAACGAATTACCCCTGGTAAAGCGGAATCGGCCGGCGGGCTTAAGGCTCCGGCCTACGGCTTTTTCTGTTTGTTCGAATACGCTCCGGCGCTCGGAAAGAAGGGGGCGATCTTTTCCACGATCGGCGTCATCCAGCGGGGTTCGTTGCGATTGTAGACCCACGAGAAGAAAAAAACCGTTCCGATGACAAAGACACCCACGCCGAGCAGGATCTTGTTCATCTTCGCGATCTTCTGCAGAATGAACACCGCGGCCACGAGCGCGGCGATCCCGATGCCCAGTTTCAGCCAGGTCGCGGGCGGAATCTTTTGGACGCTTTCGAGGGCGGAGGTCGCGAACAGAAACATGATCCTAGCGCTAGCGGGAAGCGTGGCGGTGACGAGCCGATTGTGCCGCGGCGGGGGCTTTGACGTTTCTTTGCCAACCGCCCGTCGGCCAACCAATCACCGACCCGCGAGTTCCTTGAGGTAGGCCGCGGGACCGTCGCCCGCGCGATAGCCGACGACCTTGGCGACCTCGGCCCCCTTCGGGTTGTAGACGAACATCGTGGGGAATCCCGGCACGGCATACTGCTCCTTGAGGGCGATCAGTTTCGCCAGGGCGGGGTCGGCGGCGACCTTCTCGGGTGTGCGGTCGCTGGCGCGCGGATAATCGATTTTCACCAACACCTTGTCCGCGGCATAGGCGGCAAACTCCTTCGAAGTCAGCACCTCGGCTTCCAGCGCCTTGCAGGGCGGGCACCACGTCGAGCCGGTGAACTCCACCACGAGCGGTTTGCCTTCGGCCGCGGCCTTGGCCTTGCCGGCATCGAGGTCCGTCATCCAGCCCTCGTAGGCCGGAAGTGGCAACGCGAGCAAGGAAAGGAAGGTGGCGGCGCAGAAGAGACGGGAGATTTTCATGAGGAAGAACCGAAAGGATGCACGGATTGGAGAAATTTTCCA
>JAUXOH010000298.1 GCA_030682505.1 Candidatus Didemnitutus sp.
GCTTGGCGGCGCGGGCGATTGGGTGTGGCAAATCGGGCGATCGGTGATTGTAGTGAATGAATGCCCGAGACTATTCCGCTCAAAGTTGCCCTGGGACCATCGGGCGTTTTCTTCGCCGAAAGCGTGCACGCGGAACAATTCCACATGGAGCCGCGACGCGAGGAATTTCACAAACTGCTGTATTTGCAAAGGGGACGGGCGGCTTTGGAAACGGAGGGTCGGTCCGCGGTTGCGGCGAGTCCGGGCACGATGTGGATCGTCCCGGCCGGGACGACGCACCGATTGATCGACGAGGAACCCACCGTGATTTTGCTGCTTTGCGTTGCGGAGGCGTTGTTGACCCGCGACGAGGAAATGCGGGAGGTTTGGCGGGCATTGGCGCGCGGAGGACGCAGCGCACTGCTGCTGGGCCCCCAGGCCGCGGCGGAGACCGAGCGGCTTTGGCGGCGCGTGTTGCACGAACAATGTCTCGAGCGCCCGGGCATGAAGGCGGTCGTGAAGGCCGAGGCGTTGCGGTTGCTGACGACGTTGGGGCGTATCCCGCGGAGGGGAACTGCCGACACGGCCCTGAGCCGGGTCGACCAGTTCCTGCGCGAGTTGGAAGATTCTTTTTTTGAACCATGGAACCTTGACCTGGCGGCGGAACGCTCGGGCTTATCGCGCCGTCATTTCACTTTGCTGTTCAAGGAGCGCACCGGGGAGACCTTCGTTACGCGACTAACCCGATTGCGGCTGCAGCAAGTCGAGCGACTGCTTTCCAGTCGTCGCCATTCGGTCACGGGCGCCGCGTTTGCCGCGGGCTTCGAGGACCTGTCGCATTTCTATCGGATCTTTCGCCAAGCGCACGGCTGCTCGCCGGGGCGGTGGCAGGAAAAGCCAAGCGAGCAACGCTGAGCGAAGAGCGCTCGTTCAAAGCAACCTGGCCCCGTCGGCGGTGCGCAGGGAGATGACATCGGGCCGGGGATGTCCGTGTGCGGTGTGTTGTTGAGCGACTAGGTCGGCTTGGGCCGTGCCAAATCGATCCGTGGTCAGGGCGACCACGGCGCCGCCAAATCCCCCGCCGGTCAGCCGGGCCCCGTGGACGCCGGGTTGCCGGTGCAGGAGATCAACCAGCGAGTCGAGGGCGGGCGTGCTGTTTTCGAAAAGATGCTGCGAGCTGAGATGTGATGCCGTGAGCAGTTGGCCGAGCGCAACGAGGTCATGGGCCTCGAGCGCGGTCACGGCCCGCGCTACGCGGGCGTTTTCCTCGACCACGTGCCGGGCTCGCTTGGATTGCGCCCCGGAAAGGAGGTGGGTGCCTTTCGCCAGCGAAGTATCAGTCAAATCCACCAACCACGGGACCCCGAGAATCACGGCTGCCTCCTGGCACTCGCGATTTCGTGCGGCGTAGTGTCCATCGCTCAACGCGTGCTTCTCCATCGAATTGAAGATCCAGAAGCACGCTGCGGGCGGGAAGGGAAGGAGGGAAAAAGCCGGGGCGCGACAGTCGATGTGGACGAGGTGGTTCTTGCGGGCATACGCGCTGACGCCTTGATCCAGAATGCCGCAGGGCACACCGACGTAGGTGTTCTCCGCATGCCGCCCGATTGCGGCCAGGTCGGCCGGTGCGGGCCCGGATTGTCCCGCGAGATGCAGCAGCGCGAGCGCCGTGGCCAATTCCAGGGCGGCGCTGCTGGAAAGTCCGGCGCCTTCCGGCAGGTCGGAGAGGATCAACAGATCGAAAGCCGGCGGACGAGGCAGGTCGAAATCCTGCAAGCTCCGCCAGGCTCCAAAGGGAAAATTCGCCCAGGCCTCTGGTCCGCTGAATCGTCCTTCGTGGCGGGGATCGATTTCGATCACCGGTCCCGTCGGGCCCGAGGCGAGCCGGATGTTTTGGGAAATTGCCGGGGAGGCCGCGACCCAAACGTGGCGATCAATGCCCGCCCCGATCACGCAGCCGCCGTTGTAGTCCGTGTGGTTGCCGATGATCTCGATGCGGCCCGGTGCCGTGCTGATGGCGGTGGGGGTCTGGCCGAACCGCTGCTCGAACAAGAAGGAGATTTTGTCGCGAGTCATCGCAGGAGGGCGCAGAGCGCGGATCAGCCGAGAACGTGGTGCGAGTGCCGGGAGTCGAACCCGGATCAATGGCTTCGGAGGCCACTACACTATCCATTGTGCTACACTCGCAAACAACAGCGGCCTAGCTTTTGGCTGGACCGCGGGAATTCAAGCTGTTTCGCGGCGCCGGGGCGGAGGGGCGAAATTTCACTTCAGGGCGTATTTGATCAGAACGAATCCACCGATGAGCAGCACCGTGAAAATTACCGTGAAGAGCTCCAGGTATTTGTCGAGGAGGCGCTTGATCGGCGGGCCGAAGAAATAGATCGTGCCGGCAACGAGCATGAAGCGACCCGTGCGGCCGATGGCGGAGGCGCCGAGGAGCGTCCAAATGCTCACTTGCTCATGGAAAACACCGGCGGCGATGGTGAACACCTTGTAGGGGATCGGCGTGAAGGCGGCCGTCGTGATCGAAAGAAAGGCGTTCTGACCGTAGAGTTCGGCCACCTTGTCCCAGGCCGAACCGTAATGGAGGAGGTCAAAAATGATCCAGCGGCCGAGCGGCTCGGCGGCGTAACCGATGTAGTAGCCCGCCGCGCCACCCGCGACGGATCCCACGGCGCACCAGAGCGCGAACTTGAAGGACCTCTGCGGCGCGCCCATGCACAAGGCGATGAGCAGCACATCGGGGGGAATCGGAAAAAAAGACGATTCAACAAACGCAATGATCACCAGCGCGGTCAAACCGTAGGGCGTGTCCGCCCAATGCAGCACCCACGCGTAAAGGCGTTTCAGCAAATTGGGCTTGGCCGGAGCCGTCGTGAGGTGGGGGATAACAGTACTCATGGGGTAGAAAAAAGGGCAGGTCGCATGCGAACCTGCCCGAGAGCCAAGTAGAGGGGGTTGCCTTAGACGTCCGGCTTGGTCTTGCGAAGGCTGAGAACGCGATCGCCTTCCTTCCATTGGCCACGTTTTTTCAGGATGGCGACGCGCTCGAAGCGCTTGAGGACGTTGCGCTTCACGACGAGGCCGCCGGAAGACTTAAGGCTGTTGTGCTGGGACATAAAGGGAGTCGGTTAAGGTGAAAGTGATGTTGGGAAG
>JAUXOH010000417.1 GCA_030682505.1 Candidatus Didemnitutus sp.
ACCGAAGTCGACCTGCTGATCGGCGACGCGTCCAAGGCCGGTCGGGTGCTTGGCTGGAAACCGAAGGTCACGTTCTCGGAACTGGCGAAGATGATGATCGATCGCGAATCGATCGACTCGGCCAAGATCCTCGTCGTCACCGGCAATCTCAATCGCGACACCTTGTTCGATGCGTTGCACGAGGCCCGGGCGATCGTCGACCGCCTCGCCATTTACAAGACGGAGGAAACCGACCTGTCGAACGATCCGGTGGCCGGTGATTTCCGCCAACACGGGGCCGATGCCATTCTTTTCGCCAGTCCGTCGGCCGTGCAGTCGTTTTTTGATCAAGCGGCGGCGCTCAAGCTCGGAGCCAAGGCGCGCCGGCCCCTCGCCGGCAGCATTGGTGCCACCACCACCGCCGGCATGAAACAGCTCGGGCTGCCGGTTGATTTCGAGGCTGCCGAGGCGAATATTGATTCGCTGCTCCAGTCGCTGAGCAAACGCCTCCCCGTCGGCTAGGGAGGGATGGCATCGCACGCTTGCTTCGAAGCGAGCAAACTGACTCTTTCCAACTGGCAATAAAATGAAATCAATCTCATCCCCCGCTCTCGTTGTGGTGGTCATTCTCCTCCTCGCAGGTTGTGCGACCCCGGCGGTCACGGAGATCAAGCCCACGGCCGAAATTTACACGCCGGCGGCGACGCCTCTGCTCGTTGATGCGCAGAAGCACGACGTGGTATCCTTTGCCAAGGTGCTCATTCAGATTCCGCCCGGCGCACCCATCGGGCGCGTCGTTTTGAACGGAGTGCCCAAGAGCGACATCCCGTTCAATGGCGAGGGAGTGCGAGAGGCGTCGGTCAATTACAACCTCGTTGCCTTCGATGAACTACGGTCCGCCGGATACCGTGTGCTGGGCGGCGAGAGCCTGCTGTTCTCCCAAGATGAGTCCGCCAAGGCCCGCTACACCGTGGGTGGCACGATCCACAAAATATTCTTCGTGGTGTATGGCGATTTCTGGTGGGGCATCCGGAACGACGCGCCCGTGGAGGCGAGCATGAACATCGAATGGCAGGTCTTCGACAATCGCGCGCGCAAGATTTGCTACACTTTCACCACGCGGGGCTACACGAAGCAGACCGGTACCTTCAACCAGGCGATGCAGCAGGCCTTCAAGGAGGCGTTTCGGGGATTGCTCGCGGAGCAATCGTTCTCGAATGCAGTCAGCCTGAGCAAATCCCCCGTCGAGAACGAACAATGGGAGAATCTGGTCATCACAACCAGTACACCCGCAAAGCTCAGCCTCCCGGCAGATATCGAGAAGGCGCTCGAACGGGTATTCACCGTCAAAGCGGGAGCTTCGCATGGGACAGGCTTCTTCATTTCCAGCAACGGTTATGGCCTGACCGCGGCACATGTGGTCAGCGGAATCGATACGGTCACCGTGAGACTTTCGACCGGGATCGAGCTGGAGGCAAAGGTCGTGAGATCATCCCCGCATGCCGACGTGGCGTTGCTCAAGCTGGGTGGAACGGGATTCCAAGCGTTTGCGCTGGGCGCTACGCCAGCCGCCGGATCGGACGTGTTCGTGATCGGAACCCCTCTTTCAGAGGACTTGGAGAAGTCAGTGAGCAAGGGGGTTGCCAGTGGCCTGAAAAAAGTGGGCGACACCTGGTACATTCAGACGGATGCCGCAGTGAATCCGGGCAACAGCGGCGGGCCACTGCTGAGCAATCAGGGAGAAGTGCTCGGCGTGATAAGCCAGAAGATCCATCAGACAGGAATCGAGGGATTGGGCTTTGCCATTCCCGCGGACACAGTCCGCTCCGCTCTCAATCTGGTGTTCGAATAAGGAACGACTGAATGAAAGTTCCTTTCCTCGATCTCAAGCAACAGCATCAAGCGATTCGCGCCGAAGTGCTGGCGGCACTGGCCGCCACCTACGACGCCACCCGCTTCTGCCTCGGCAAGGATGTGGAGGACTTTGAGAAGAACTTCAGCACCACCTTTGGCTACGCCCGCACCCTGGGGATGAACAGCGGCACCTCGCCGCTGCACCTCGGATCCATCTGCGGTGGCTTTGGCCCCGGGGATGAGATCATCACGACACCCTTCACTTTCGCCTCCAGCTGCTGGGGCATCAGCTACGTCGGCGCGACCCCGGTGTTTGTCGATGTCGACACGGACACGTGGTGCATCAGTCCCGAGTCGATCAGCCGCGCGATCACCCCGAAGACCAAGGGCATCGTGGTCGTCCACATCTTCGGACAGCCGGCCCGAATGGACGAGATCATGGCCATTGCGCGGAAGCATAAACTGTTCGTGATCGAGGACTGTGCCCAGGCGGTCGGGGCGACCTACCGTGGCAGCCCGGTGGGTTCCCTCGGCGACTGTGGCACCTTTAGTTTTTATCCGACGAAGAACCTCGGTGCCTGCGGCGAGGGCGGGGCCTTCGTCTCGAAGCACGCGGCCGTGATGGACAAGGCGCAACTGTTGCGCGTGCACGGTTCGCCCAAGCGCTACACGCACACGGAGGTCGGGTTCAACTTCCGCATGGATGGTTTCCAAGGCGCCGTGCTCAGCATCAAGCTGCAGCACATTGCCCGCTGGACCGCGCGACGCCGGGAAATCGCGGCGCGTTATCGTGCGGAGATCATCCACCCAAAGATTCAATTGCCGGTCGTGCCCGCGCACGGCGAGTCGGTGTGGCACCAGTTCACGATGCTGCATCCGCGTCGCGACGCTTTGCGCACGCACCTCGAGCAAGGCGGCGTTGGCACGGAGATCATCTATCCCGGCCCGATGCATCTGCAGCCCTGTTATGCGTCCCTCGGGTATGAGCAGGGCAGCCTGCCGGTGGCGGAGCACGCGAGCGAACGCTGCGTCAGCCTGCCGATCTTCCCGGAGCTGACCGACGAGCAGGTGGCGCACGTGATCGCGTCGGTGAACAGTTTCTGACCACGCCAGCAACCGGGCGGTCCAAAGAAGGTTTCCCTTCGCGCCCTTTTGGGTGTTTCGTAGTGGCAATGATCGGCAGTATCACTCTCAAGGTTTGCGGGATCACCTCGGTCAACGATGCCGTGACGTCGGCCGGCATTGGCGCCGACTGGCTGGGCTTCATCTTTTATCCCGATTCGCCGCGGCATGTGACCGAGGCCAAGTTCAAGGTCATGGCCGCGCAGCTCCCGACGGTGAAAAAAGTCGCCGTGTGCGTCGAGCCGGCGCCGCCCGATCTCGCGCGGCTGGGCCAGCTCGGATTCGACGCCTTCCAAGTCCACTTTCGGCCGGATCTGCCGCTGCCGCAGATCGCGGCGTGGAGCGAGGCCGTCGGGATCAGCCGCCTGTGGCTCGCGCCGAAATTGCCGCCCGGCCAGGACGTGAAAGCGGAGTGGTTGCCGTTGGCGCGGACCTTTCTCCTCGACACCTTCCATCCGGACAAATTCGGCGGCACGGGTCAAACGGGCGACTGGGCGAAATACGAGCGCCACGCCGCCGCGCATCCCGCGACGACTTGGATCCTGTCCGGCGGTCTCAATCCTGACAATGTCGCCGCCGCGGTGGCCGCCACCGACACTCTGTTCATCGACGTGAGCAGCGGAGTCGAATCCTCGCCCGGTTTGAAGTGTCAGGAAAAGCTCTTTGCCTTCTGGCGTGCGCTGGGGCATCGGTAATCCAAGCGACCGCGCTGTGACCTTGCTCCAAGCTGCGGCGGAGGAGGAGGACTTTGAGGCGACCAAGGGCTATCTCGATTACCTAGGCACCCGCTTCAAGGAGCTCAGCAACGCCACGGGCGCCTCGGTCGAAATCATGCGGAGCGAGGCCGTCCACTATGCCGCGCGCTACCGTGCGACTCTCGTGCTCTACGGCTGCAATGGCAAAACCGAGGCCCGGCTGACTGCCGCACGGGAACTGACCGGCTTTGCCGGTCCCGACAAACCCGAGGTGCGCGAGGCGGTGAAGTCGCGGCTTGATGACGAGCTGCTCGGCGCCCTCGCGCTCGTGCGCATCTACCGCCGGGAGGGCGGCAAGGATCGCACCGCCATCACTTGGCTGGAAAAAATGGAAAAACACCTGCGCGACACGAAGTGGAAGAACCACAACGACGAGACTGCCGCCACGAAGATCGATCAACAGGAGAGGGAACTGGCCAAACGCATCGCCGCCCGGCGGACTTGGGCCATGGGCGTGTGGCGACATGAAGCTCGCGTCGGCTGAAAGGATGGTGCTTTCTGGCCCTTGATGACGGCTGGCCTGAGAGTGCTTGTGCGCGATGCGTGGCAGTTGCTCGCCTTCCGCCTTGATCGGGAACGGTTGGCCGCATTGGGCCGATCGCATTTCTACGTGGGCTTC
>JAUXOH010000429.1 GCA_030682505.1 Candidatus Didemnitutus sp.
GTGCAGTTCAATGACCGTGAGCAGGTCGCCGGTTTCGCCGAGACGATACTCGCTGGTGATCCGCATGAGGACCTCGCCTTGTGAGACCTCGACCGGGGTGACGGCCTCGGTGCGCAGCGTGCGCGATCCGTCGAGCCACGTTGCGGTGGCGCGCGTGATGCCGTTCTTGGCGGGATAGACGGCCATGTGGCGTTGTTCGACGCGGAAGAAGTCGCGCATTTCCACGGCGCCGGCGGTATCAAAGGTATTGGTCGCCTGCAGCTTGGTGGAACGCCAGGTCATGTCGTGGGTGAGCGCGATGCGCGTGTCGGCGAGAGCGACCACGAGGTCCATCTTCTGCCAACCGTCGAGGGCGGTGCTGAGAGCTGGGTCGAGTCGCCAGCGGCCGGCAAAATCGGGATTGGCTTGCGCTGTGACCGCGAGAGCGGCGAGCAGCAAAAGACGAATGAGGTGTGACTTCATGGGAATGGTTCAGGGTCCGAGCAACACGGCGCCGGTTTCGGCATCGAGCACGGTGGTGCTCCGCGGGGGCAGGGTGACGGCGAGCGCCTTGCCGCCGGGCAGCCGCAGATCACGCGCGCCGCCATCGAGGGTGTGAATCATGAGCAAGCCATCGCCCATCATGGTGGCGTCGTTGTGATCGTTGATGACGTGGCAGCCCGCGCGCCGACCCAGTGCGCGCCAAATGCCCGGTTCCACAGGGGCGACGGCGAAGGTCCACCACGTTGCCGCGGTGTCGGTGCGCCAGGCGGCACTGATGCCGCCATCGGCCCAGCGACCGATGATCTGATCGGGGGCGACTTCATAAACCGGGACATGCCTGGGCGCTTCGAGCACCTGTTCCTCGCCGATCTCGTCGAGCTTGAGCCGCGAGGTAGGGGTTGGGGTGTCCACTCCCGCAGTGGCAACGCCACTGAGCGCCGCGGCCAACCCGGCATCGGCGGTGCGACCATCGCTCCAGCCCGTGTAGCCGGTGAGAACAAGATGACGTCCTTGCTGGGCGAGCTGTTGCGTGATGAACTCGCGTTGGGGTCCGTCGAGCACGGGAGTGGTGCCGAAGATGATCAGGCGATACGGGGCTAGGTTCATCCGGGGCAACTCGGAGATCAGGGCTTCGTCAAACACGAGGCCCGAGTGGTAAAGACCCTCGATGAGACCGTCCATGCCCCGCGCGGAGAAGGGATCCGGACCCACCGGCGGTTGATCACCGAAGGCGAAACCGGTGGTGGGGATCCGTCGCGCCACCGTGTGGGCAAATGACCACGGGTCGTGAATCACGAGCGTATCGGCCGGGCGAACGAAGGGGTGCTGGTGTCGTGCCGTCGCGACGCCGTGGATGGCGGCGATCTCCTTGGCGAGGATCGGGTCGTCCCACCAGCCGACGTTGCCGCGGGACGCGAAGTCCGGCGTGCCGGCGACCATCCCGAAATCATACCACCACTGGCCGCCGCCGCGCAGCACCGCCTGCAGCGAGTTGCGCCGCAGGTAGGCGATGTCGTCGGCCGGAGTGGTGTGGAATTTGCGATCCCACGGGCAGCCGACCTGCGCGGTGCCGTGATCGTTTTCGTCGAGCCAGAGTTTCCCGGCGCGACGCACCGCGCCGAGGATGCCCCGGGCGTGCCCCGAGCCGCCCATGGCCCGCACCCGTTCGGTGTAGGATTGGGGCGAGCACAGGCAGTCGAGGTGGGGCGAGGCGAGCACCTTGTCGAAGGCCAGATGACTCCCCGCGGCATTGCGCCCAAACTGACCGTAGAAATATCCCTGAAACGCTGCCGTGACGATTGGACGCGGCCAGGCCTCCTTGACCGCCGCGGCAAGTCCGAGGAGCGAGTCAGCCATGGTGGTGTGCAACCAGAGGAAGTAATCGATGACCGGCTGCTGGGTCTGCGGATCACGCAGGGGTCCGACCGAGCTTTGCTCGCGGGCCGGGGAGTCAGGTGTTTTCACCTCGTCGAGGCGGACCCCGGGCTGATGCCACGCGAGTGCGAGGCCCTCATTGTCGCCGTAGCGAAGGTTGAGCCAGGTGCGGAAGGAGCGTGTCGCCGCGACCCCGGTGTCCGGGTCATGGTGCATGAAGCCGAACTGGTGCCACTCGCCGTAGAGTCCGTTGGCGATTTGCAGGCAGAACACCGCGTTGCCCTCGGGGGTGTTGGCGAGCTGGGTGCAGAAATCCTGCAAGTGGGCCGTGGCCCAAGCCTGCCACTGGCGCGAGGCGAAGCTGGCCCGGAGCGGCCGACCGCCGTCAGTACCCAAGGGGCGGCGCAGGCTCCACGGCTCGACTTCGTGCGGCGTGGTGTCGGCGTAGGCGACGCACTCGTCGGGATGCTCTTCGCACCACCACAGCGGAGCGTTGACGTGCAGGCGCAACATCACGGCACCTTCCGGGCATTGGGCGAGCACGCCGGCGATTTGTTTGCGGGCGAGGGTGATGTCGATGTTCGTACCGGGCTGCAGCATTTGCTCAAACCAGACGTCGCACTGGAAAAGCCGCACGCCTTGCTGGCCGAAGAGCCAGATGTTGCGCGCGGGAACTTCCTCCCAACTCCAGCGCGCTCCCGGACAGTCACTCAGCGCATAGATCAGCGGCGTGTGCGGAAGATCGTTGAGCAGGAGGGTGGGACGACCGTGGCGGAGAACAACCGAGGCTGCGATGGGGGCTGGCACGGGAAATAATGAGACCAACGAAGTTACTTGGACGGCGGGGGTGGCGGGGCAAAGTAGGTTTGCCAGAGGCCGACGATGAATTCGCCGCCCATCGGCACGAGGTCGCGTTCCCACCCATAGTCGGCAGACCTGCCGTTGAACAAACTGTGGTAGCCTTCCCGGGCCTTGAACATCAGGTCGCCCATGCCGACGCCCATGCGTTTTTCGAGCATGTCGCCCCCCTCGTCGGCCCGCCATTCCCCGAGGAGTTTGAGCGTCGTGGCCGTCGGGATGTCGATCATCACGCCCTCATAGGCGTAGCCCAGGCTGGTACGCAGCCCGCCCCAGTCGGTGCTTTCAAATTCATGCAGCATGCCCATCTGCCCTTCCCACGGGGACTCGGTTGCGGTGCTCGTGCGATGGAGCAAACGGGACGCGACCGCGCCGCTATGCACGACGTGCGTGCGCACCGCCTTCGAGTAGAGTTGCACGGCCTGGGCCCGGTGCATCGCCCAGGGTTCGTGCAGGGTGATGCCGTCGAGCGTGAAGGTGTTGCGCACTCCCGCCCCGCGCGTGACCACGCCTTGCGCGAGAATCTGCGTGGCCGGAACCGCGACCGGTCCGCCGTGCATCATCAAACCGCGAATCTCCGGACTCCACGTCCAGCAGCGCTTGATGTTTTGAAAATTGGCGGCCTCCAGTCGCGCGAGGAACGAATCGAAGTCGAAGGCGAGGAAGCGGGCGTTGAGGTCGGCGGGACCGAAGTAGAGCGAAGCCGCGATGATCACGCCGACATAGCCGTCGGTGTGGTTGGGGTTCCAGCTCTTGTGAAAAAGGGAAAACCCATCGAGCAGCAGGTAATAGTCATTGTCGTCGTCGAGGCAGAAGTGGGCGGCGAGGGCGAGCGCCTCCATCAGCAAATCGGCGCGGGCGTGCTCGTCGGCCGAGAGTTGCTCCCAGACCGCCGGGGTGCGCTTGGCGAGCAGCAGGGCATGGGCCGGGACATGGTGCGACCAGCCTCCGATGCCACCCTGCGCCTCGGGTTCACGCGTGGTGCCGTCGGCATCGACCGACGGAGAGACCAAAAAGTAGCGGATTTTTTCCGCGAGATGCGTGGCGAGGGTTTTGCCATCAACCATCGATTCGGGCGATTGGAACGCCGCCGCCGCGGTGACTTGAAGCGCGAAGGTGCCCGGCAGTTCGCGGTAGCGGTCTGGATTCACAAACTTCCAGCGCGGAGCAGGCGTGCGCACGGCTTGGGCGATGAGTTCGTCCGGCAGCAGCGGCAGGGGACTTGCCGCTGTGCCCGTGGTGACCATGGCCAAGGCGACGGAGAGAATGATGGATCGCATGCGGAAGAATTTCAGGAGGGCAGACGGAGAATGGCGCTGTAGAGGGCCACGGCCTGGGCCAACGCATCGCACGCGAGCCATTCGTCGCGCGTGTGCGCTTGGGTGATGGCACCGGGGCCCAGCACCAGCACGGGAGCACCGGCTGCCGCATAGTGACTCGCATTGGAGGCGTAGGGGGCGCCGACCGCGGAGCCGTCGAGCCCGACGGCGGCGAACGCGGGTTGCAGCCATGCGTGCAGCGCGGCGGAACTGCCCGGCGGCAGGGGCGGGGCGAGATATTGGCCGTCGTGCTCGACCTCCAGGCCCGCGAGGGCCTGGTCGCGCTCAGCGAGCGCCTGGGCCACGGTTTCTCCGGGGACGAGGCGCCGGTCGCAGATGATCTCGCAGTAATCGGGGATGATGTTGTTGGCCGAACCGCCGCTGATGACATTGATGCTCGCGGCTGCGCGACCGGTGAGGGGAAACTCGCGCCGGGCGAGCGGAATGAAGTTCTCTTCCAAGGCGGAGATCACCCGCACCATCGCGCTGATCGCGGAGCGCCCTTGCGAGGGATCGGCCGAATGGGCGGCAACGCCCCGCGTGATGGTGCGCCAGCGCAGGGCGCCGTTGTGCGCGACGACGGGACGCAATTGGGTCGGCTCGCCCACGATGATTCCACGCAGGCGCTTGAAGGCCGGCAGTTCGCCGGTGGAAAACGCAATGGCACCGGTCATGCGCGCCTCTTCGTCGAGGGAGAAGATCACGCCGACGTTGCGGGTCCGGTTCCCGGACTGCGCGTAATCGCGCAGGGCCCACAGCATGGCCGCGCCTGAACCCTTGGTATCGCAGGCGCCGCGGCCGTGAAGCTTGCCGTCCTTGGTCGTGAGCGTGAAGGCGGGCACGGTCATACCGTCGACGCTGACCGTGTCGAGGTGGCTCTCGAAGAGCAGCCATTCCGCGTCGTCGGAAACTTCGCAGGTGATGAGCAGATTGAAGCGGTCGCCGGAAACCGGGCTGCGCCGTGAACGCAGTCCCCAACCCGCCGCGAGGGTCTCGAGGTGGCAGACCAGCTTGGCCTCGCCACCGACCGGACCGCCGAAGTTCACATTGACGGTCTCGATCGCAACCATCTGGGCGAGGAGTTCCTCGCAGGACTGGGGCAGCGACAGGGTCATGAGTCGTGAAGGGGGTGAAGCGACGGTTGGGGCGAAAAGTCGGGCTTGGCTTCGACGGAGGACAAGGAGCTCATGAAAGACCGTTTGGTCGGTTGCCATTTCCCTTGGAGCAACGTCCGATGCCAAGTGAAAACCGGCTGAATGTTCATCCAGGGCACGACCGTGAATTGCCGGTTGCGGCGACGCGCGCTGCCCTCACCGGAGAGAACCGGTGGAGTTTCCGAGTGAAGTCGTGCAGAAAAATCAATTCGCGCCAACGGAAGCAGTGCTGGGACTGGTCATATCTTGCTATGAAAATTCAGAGCGATGCGCAGTGAATGATTCATAATCTCCTTTGCATGCGGAAGCGAGATTACAGAGTGAACCCATGCAGCAATTGTCCGAACTCACCACCGC
>JAUXOH010000436.1 GCA_030682505.1 Candidatus Didemnitutus sp.
GCGGTGGAGCGTGGCATCGATTGCATCCTCAAATCCCAGATCAAGCAGAACGGCGCGCTCACCGCTTGGTGTGCGCAGCACGACGAAAACACGCTCGAGCCAGCTTGGGCGCGCAAATACGAGCCGCCCTCCCTTTCGGGCGGTGAAACCGTGGGCATCGTCGAGTTCCTCATGTCCATCGAGCAACCCACGCCTGAGATCGTCGCCGCCGTGGACGGTGCGGTGATCTGGCTTCGCCAAGTCGCCATGCACGGCGTGCGACTCGAACAGCTGCGCGGACCTGATGGTCGCCTCGAGCGCCGGCTCATCGCGGACGCGGCGGCGCCGCCGTTGTGGGCCCGTTTTTACGAGCTGGGGACAAATCGTCCGCTCTATCTCGATCGCGATTCGGTCTTTCGCTACGACTTTGCCGAGATCGGCTATGAGCGTCGCAGCGGTTACAGCTATCACGGCACCTGGCCCGCCCATTTGCTCGAGCAGGACTATCCCCGCTGGCGCGCCACCGTTTTCTAGGCGAGGTCGAAGGAGCAGTTTTCCTCGATCTCGTCGATGGTGGTGAGGCCGAGCAGAACCTTGTTCAGACCGTCGTAGCGGAGCGGACGATAACCGGTCTTCGCCGCGGCGCGGGTGATCTCCTGCACGCTCTTCCGCTCGGAAATCAACTGGCGGATCTCCTCGGTGATAACGACCAACTCGTGAAAGGCGACGCGGCCGTGGTAACCGGTTTGGCGGCAGTGTGCACAGCCGCGTCCGCGGAAGAACGGGACCTCCGTCAGTCCTTCCTCGAGGAAATATTTCAACAAGACCTCGCGCGGAGGGTAGTAGGCCTCTTTGCACTTGGTGCAGATGCGCCCGGCGAGCCGCTGGGCCAGCACGGCGGTGATGGACGGCGCGACCATGTAGGGTTCCACGCCGATCTCCATCAGGCGCACGATGGCCTGCGGGGCGGTGTTGGTGTGGAGGGTGGCAAAGACGAGGTGACCGGTGAGCGCGGCTTCGGTGGCAATCTTCGCCGTCTCGGTGTCGCGGATTTCGCCGATGAGAATGACATCGGGATCCTGGCGAAGGAAGGCGCGCAACATCGTGGAGAACTTCAAGTCGATCCGCGAATTGATCTGACTTTGCATCACGCCGCGGACGGGGATCTCGACCGGATCCTCGATGGTGGAGATGTTGATCTTCGGGGTGTTGATTTCGTCGATTGCCGCGTAGAGCGTCGTGGTCTTGCCCGAGCCGGTGGGGCCGGTCACAAAGATGATGCCGTTGGGGTTCTTGATCAGGCGACGGAACGGCAGCAGGATCCGCTGAGACATGAGCATGTTGTCCAGCGTGACCCGGGAGCGGGTGTTCGCCGAGGAGAGCACGCGCACGACGGCTTTTTCGCCGTAAACGGTGGGCACGATCGAGACGCGGAAGTTGGCCGAGCTCGTGCCCATCGGGACGGAAAAGCGACCGTCCTGCGGAAACCGGGATTCGGAAATGTCGAGTTCGCTGATGATCTTCAGGCGCGAAATGACGGTGCGGTGCAGGGTGGGGGGGAAGGTCAGGATGCTGCGTAGCGTGCCGTCGACGCGGAACCGGATGCGCGACTGAATCTCCATCGCCTCAATGTGAATATCCGTCGCGCGCTCGCGCAGGGCGAAATGGATGATCTCGTCGAGCACGTGGACGAGCGTCGCGCTCGCGGCCAGTTCGGAGATCCGTTCGACGGTCAGATCCGGATCGGAAAAGAGCGCGTTGCGGTCGAGTTCGAGCAGGGTGTCAGCGATTGATCGTTCCGTGGCGTAGACGACCGAGACGGCATCGTCGATTTCGCAGGGCAGGCAGAACACCGGGCTGAGGGGAATCTTGGCAATCTGCTCCAGCCGGCGCACCAGCGTGGCGTCCTCGGGGGTGGCCATGGCGACGGTGAGCACACCGTCGATCACGTAAAGGCCGATGGCCCTCACCTTGCGCGCGATTTCCAGCGGGATATGCTTGGCGGCCTCCAGGGTGATGCCGGAGGCAAGCACATCGACATACGCGATGTCGAGGTAGTCGGCCCACAGGTGGCAGGCGTCCTCCTTGGAGAGGAGTTTCACGTCGATGATGGCCTGCAGCAGATCGAGCGGCGAATAGTGCTTCGTGGCCAGCAACTCCAGCTTGGGCCCAGCATCGAAGCCGGGTTGGCGCAGCACGCGTTCGACGAACCCGTTAATTGATGGAATTGGGGTCACGGCGGGAGCGCTGTTGCTGCAGTTCGAAAAGCGCGGTGATCGAGGGTTGGTCGAGCTTCTCCATCGCGAAAGAGCTCGAAGCGCGGTCCCGTTTTACTTCCTGCAGCAGGGCCGACAGGGAATAACGAACCTCGACGAAGGGGGCGAGCGGGTCCAATTCAGGATCCAGCGGGGAGGAGGTATCTGAAGTGGCCATGGCGGGGATAATTGAGCCGAGGGGTTACTCCGGCGACCGAGTGGCGTCCTCGGCTTTGGCGCGGAAAGCGTCGGAGATGATTTTCTTCAACTGGATGGTCATGTCCTCCGGCGGATTGTCTTTGCGCAGGTAGCCCACGGCGCCGAGGCGGAGGCATTCCTCCACGGTCTGCCGGTTGACCAGCGAGGTGAGCATGACGACCGTGCAGGCGGGATCGAAGGCCTTGAGGTTGCGCAGTGTCTCGAGACCGTCAACGCGCGGCATGTTGACGTCGAGGAGCACCAGGGCGGGCTTTTCGCGCTGATAGATCTGGAGCGCGTCACCGCCGTTCCCCGCCTGAAAGACGGCGGAAAAATTGCCGAGCGACTTGATCAGCACGGCGACGAACTTGCGAATGTGGGCCTCGTCATCGACGACGAGGACTTTGCCCGCTGGTTTCATAAGGGAAGTGGGAATGCGATCCGGAATTCGCCGCCGTCGGGCAGGTTCTTCGCCTGAATGGAGCCGGCGTGGGCCTGCATGATCTTGAAGCAGATGGAAAGCCCCAGTCCGGTGCTGGATTCGCCGCCGGTCGGCTTCACCGAGGTGCGGCTGAAATCCTTGAAGAGCCGGGCATATTCATTCTTCGGAATGCCGGGCCCCTTGTCTCGGACCGCAACCGTGCAGTGGTTCGGGGTCAGTTCGATCACGACCGTTATTGTCGAGTCCGGGGGTGAAAACTTGATGGCGTTGTCGAGCAGGTTGTTCAGCACCTGCCGGACCTTCGGACCATCGAGGGCCAGTTCCGGGATGAGGGGGACGGGCTCCAGGACAATGGTGGAGCCCTTCTGTGCGGCCGTGGCGTTGTTGAGCTTGATGGCCGAAGCAACCAGCGCAGCCAGCGACCCGGGAATGAGCGTGAATTTTAGCTCGCCGGTTTCGATGGTCGAGACGTCGAGCAATTCGTTGACGAGATCGAGCCCCGACTGGCTGGCGTCGTAAATGGTATCAAGGAAATCGATCTGCTCGGGCGTGACCGAGCCCACGGTCCCGGTGCGCAGAAGGTGGGTGAACGCGCGAATCGAAACCAGCGGGTTGCGCAAGTCGTGTGCCGCCATGCAAAGGAGGCGGGTCTTCGCGCTGTCTTCCCGGCTCAGTTGGGCGAGGCGCAGACGGTTCAACAGATGCACGCGGACGCGCGCCACGACCTCCTGCTCGCGATAGGGCCGGAAAAAATAATCGACGCCGCCCGCCGCCAAACCTTCGACCACCAGTTCCGGGTCGCTCTTCGAGGCGATGAAGATCACCGCGACCGTGGCGCGACCCTGACGGCGCTTGCTCAGGAAGCGGCACAGCTCGAAGACCGGCGTGTTCGGCAGGTCCACATCGAGCAAAATCAGGTCGGGTTCGTTTTGCCGGGAATAGTTCAAGGCGGCCGCGCCCGAATCAACGGCGGTCACCAGATAGCCCTCCGGCCGGAGGATGTCGGTCAGGCTGCGAACCTTGGACTGGTCGTTGGCCACGATCAGGATCGTGCGATCCTTCAATGCCAGTCCCGAACGGGATTCGCCGGTGGACGATTTAACAGAAGGCTGAAAGTCAGGGAAGCTCACCAATCCCACCATGACAGAGCCAAAACACCGTCGTCGAGTGCATTGATTGGGCATGGGCCACGCCTGGCGGGGCGGCGGTTGGATCTTCCGACGCCCCCGCGGGGAGTGAATCCGGATGGCGCATGGGACAAAACAGCCACAGGGGTGATTTGCGGTTCGAAAAGCCGGCAAATCCGGATATGAATGAAAGGACCCGCCAGACGCACGACCTTGAACCCCCCCATTAAATCGTGCGCCGAAGAAGCCCCGTGTGGAAACCTTGAGAGTGCGCAACCGTTCGTCTCTTGTGGGAAAATTCACGCGGCGAAAGAAATCCTGACGCAACTCTGCGACACTCCCCCTCGACCTGCATGACCCGCCATGGCGCTGATGAAAACGAAAATTTTGCCCAAGCTGGGCATCAACCAGTCGCGGCAGAATTCCGCCGCTGGCGGCGGCGTTCGCGTGGTTGCGCCGGAGAGTTTGGATGGCTTGCCGCCCGATTCCCCGGAGGCACGGGCGTCCCGTCGCGATTTGCGCGTCTTGAACGGGCTGCTTGGGACCAACGCCTGGTTCGGCGGTGTGATGAGGGAACGGGTTCGCGCCGGTGAGGCCGTGTTGGAAATCGGCGCGGGCACCGGCGAGTTGGCGCGCCACTTGCGGCCGGTCGCGCCGGGATTGGCGGGTCTCGATTTACTGGCGCGGCCCGGCGACTGGCCGGCGACCGCGCCGTGGTTTCAGACCGACGTGTTGTCGTTTGCCGATTGGGATCGTTTCCCGGTGGTGATCGGGAACTTGTTTTTTCATCATTTTGATCCCGCGCAGCTGGCCGGCTTGGGTGCCCAGCTCGGCGGGGCCCGAATGATCATCGCGAACGAACCCCTGCGCACGACCCTCACGGCGAGATTATTTTCGCTGGTGAGCCCGTTGATGGGCGCTCACCCGGTGACGCGGCACGATGGGCGGATCAGCATCGCGGCTGGGTTTCGGCACGACGAACTCGCCCGGCTGCTGCAGCTCGATCCGGAGGTTTGGCACTGGCGGGCGGAGGAAACCTGGTTGGGGGCCAATCGCTTGGTGGCGGAGCGGAGATCATGAAAGCACGGCAACCCGTGCAGATCATCGGCGGGGGACTGGCTGGGCTTTCGCTGGGCGTCGCGTTGCGCCGGGCCGGAGTTCCGGTGTCGATCTTCGAGGCCGACGATTATCCGCGGCACCGGGTCTGCGGGGAATTCATCGCCGGGCTCAGTGAGACGACCATTGAACAGCTCGGGATTGACTCGGTCTTTGTTGGAGCGGGCAGCCATCGCAGCGTAACGTGGTTTCGGCGCGACCGGACGATTCGCCAGCAAATGCTGCCGGAGCCGGCGCGGGCGATCAGTCGCTTTGTCCTGGATGCCCGGCTGGCCGCGTTGTTCACCGCCGGGGGCGGTGCGCTTCACCCGCGTCATCGCCACGCGGAACCAGCCCATGGTGCCGGGTGGGTGGCAACTGCCGGGCGAAGAACCCGACCCTCTTCTCCCTGGATGGGATTGAAACTCCATGCCCGCAACCTCCGGACGAGCGACGACCTCGAGCTTCATCTCGGTGATGGTGCCTACGTCGGTGTCTCCGCGGTCGAGGACGGGTGGATCAATGTCTGCGGGTTCTTTCGTCGGCGACCGGAACTGCGGATCGACCGCGAGCAACCGCTGCCCGCCTACCTGCGAGCCTGCGGGCTGTCCCAACTGGCGGAACGTCTCGCCGGCGCCGAGGTGCGGCCGGGTTCGACCAAGGCGATGGCCGGAATCGCCATGGATCGACGCGTCACGACTGGCCCCGGGATCAGGCTGGGCGATGCGTGCGCCATGATTCCCCCGTTCACCGGCAATGGCATGACAATGGCGTTCACGGGCGCGGCGCTGGCACTCTGCCCGTTGGTGGCCTGGTCGAGCGGTGAAGCCTCGTGGGAAGAAACCGTACGCGTGGTTCGCGCCGCCTTGCGCCGTGAGTTCCGGGTGCGTCTTGCCGTCGCCGCGTTGCTTCATCCCTTTCTCTTGCACCCGCCACTCCAACACGAGCTCGGCGCGGTGGCGCGCGCCGGGTTGCTGCCCTTCACCCGTTTCTATCAACTCCTGCACTGATTACCGCGATGTATTTGCACGCCCTCAGCACCGCCCTTCCTCCCACCGCCTTCCGGCAGACGGAGTGCTGGGAAATTTTGCAACGTTCCGACATGCGCCAGCGGCTCAACCGTCGCTCCGTGCTCACGCTGCAGGCGATCCTGCGGCACGACAGCGGCATTGCCACGCGCCACTTTGCGCTGCCCGACATCGAGCGCGTTTTTTCCATGAACCCGGATGAGCTCAACGAGGCCTTTCGGACGGAGGCCCCGCGGCTTGCCGCCCGGGCGCTCGAGACCGCCTTGGCGCAGGCCGGAATGACGGTGGGTGACGTGGATGCTCTGCTGATCTGCACCTGCACGGGCTACCTTTGTCCGGGAGTGACGAGTTATGTGGCCGAGCAACTCGGGCTGCGCGCGAACACCTACCTGCAGGACTTGGTCGGCCTGGGGTGTGGCGCCGCGATTCCCACGCTGCGTGCCGCCGCGGCGATTTTGGCCGCGCAGCCGGAAGCGGTGGTGGCCTGCGTGGCGGTCGAGGTGTGTTCGGCGGCCTTCTACCTCGATGATGATCCGGGCGTATTGGTGAGCGCCTGCCTCTTTGGCGATGGCGCGGCGGCCACCATTTGGCGCAGCCAGCCCGGTCCGTCCGGTTTGCAATGCCGGGATTTCTCGACCCTGCACCAGCCGGAGCACCGGGATCGAATTCGCTTCGAAACCCGCCAGGGCCGCCTCCGCAATCTGCTGGACGCCGCGGTGCCGGAGCTGGCGGCGGCCGCGGTGGCGCAACTGCTCGCGGACGAGCGCGCGCGCCGCGGCGCCCGGCCCATCTCGCGCCTGATCGCGCATGTCGGGGGACGCGACGTGCTCGACGCCATCGCGCGCAGTTGCGACGATTGCGACCTCACGGCCAGCCGGGACGTGCTGCGCGACTGCGGCAACATGAGCAGTCCTTCGGTATTGTTCGCGCTGGAGCGAGCCCTGCAAAGTGGGGCGCCCGATGACGCCAGCGATTGGTGGCTGACCAGCTTCGGCGCTGGGTTCAGCGCCCATGGTTGCCGGATCGGCCGGGGCTGAGCGGGGAGCCGGGTTGCCAATGCGGATTTTTGCTGTGGCGCGGGGAACGGATGCGGCCATCGTGAGCGGATACCGTCCTTCCTCATGCAGCTGCGCTTCAAACCCCATACGCTCGAACTGCATTACGCCTTTGGCGTCGCGTCGAACACGCGCACCAGCACACCGGCGATGCTGGTGGAGGTGGAGCACGACGGCCTCATCGGCTACGGCGAGGCCTCCATGCCGCCCTATCTCGGCGAGTCGCAGGCCTCCGCCGCGGCCTTTCTGCAGCAGGTGGACCTCGGCCGGTTTCCGGATCCGTTGCGACTGGACGAGATTCTCCCCGCCCTCGATGCACTGGCCCCGGGAAACACTGCGGCCAAGGCTGCTGTGGACATCGCGCTTCACGATTGGGTCGGCAAGAGACGCGGTGCTCCGTGGCACCGGCTCTGGGGACTCGATCCCGCGAGGACCCCGGTGACCTCCTTCACCCTCGGCATCGATACGCCGCCAGTGATGCAGCAGAAGGCGCGCGAAGCTTCGGCCTATCCGATTCTCAAGATCAAGCTGGGCCGGGACAACGACCGTGAACTCATTGCGGCGATCCGCGAAGTCACGGACAAACCGCTCTACATCGATGCCAATCAGGGTTGGAAGAATCGCGAGGACGCCTTGCGCATGTGCGAATGGCTCGCGCCGCGCGGCGTGGTGTTGATCGAGCAACCGATGTCCAAGGAGCAGGACGTGGACACCGCGTGGTTGCGCGAGCGCAGTCCGTTGCCGCTCATCGCCGACGAAAGCGTGCAGCGGCTCGCGGATGTGTCCCGGGCGGTCGGGGTTTTTGACGGTATCAACATCAAGCTGATGAAGTGCACGGGACTGCACGAAGCGCACCGCATGATCGGCCGGGCGCGGGAACTCGGTTTGAAGGTGATGCTGGGCTGCATGACCGAGACTTCGTGCGCCATTTCCGCGGCCGCGCAACTTTCTCCGCTCGTCGACTGGGCGGACCTTGATGGGGCGCTCCTGATCAAGAACGACCCGTTTGTGGGTGTCACCATCGTCGATGGCCGGCTGACACTTTCGGACCGACCGGGAATCGGAGTGGTGAAACGCTGAACCGGAGCACTGCGGGACGACGGCTTAAAGCGGATTGCCTTGGCCTGCCGGAGGAATAAATCCTCGTGGCATGACTCCGCTCACCCCCCGCGCGACCTGGGCCCTCGCGCTTGGTCTCGGCGTCGTGGCACGCCTTGCCGGACAGGAGCTGGCCAACAAAACCCCGATCGACCTGCCGGAATTCGCCGTCTTCGCCGATCGCGCCCTCCCGCCGCCCGAGCGGTGGTTCTACTCCCGCATCGAGGGTTTCGAGGTGTTGTCCAATGCCTCCGAGCGCTCCACCCTGCGGCTGCTGACAGAGTTCCAGCGTTTCTCGCACGCGCTCAGTCTCGTCTGGCCCGGCATGCAGGCGGACAACACCGTGCCGGCGGCGCTGATCGTCTGCGGGAGCGAGCGGAAATTTGAGGAATTCCTGCCGGATGATCTCCGCCCGGCCGAGCGCGCGACGACCAGCCTGACTTTTCGGAAGGGAGAACAGGGCGCCATCGTCCTCGATCATCAGACGAAGATCCTGAGCCTTATCAGCGCCGAGGGCGTCGCCGCCGCGTCGGCCGCTGCCGACCCCGCGGGATTCGAGGTTGATTCCACCCAGCAACTCTACCGCGCCTACATCAGCTTCCTGCTGGCGGGACGGGAGGTCGCGCCGCCACCCTGGTTTGCCGAGGGCCTATCCCAGTTGTTCACCAACCTGCGCATCACGGAGACGGAGATCTCTGTCGGCCGGATCGAGAATCCCAATCTCGCGGCGTCGGGCGATCGCGACTTCAACGCCGCGTTGGCCCAGCGCGCGTTGATGCCGATGGCCGAGCTGTTCGCCGTCACGGCGGAATCAATCACCGCCCAGAGTCCGCTCAACAGCGACTGGGCCAAGCAGTGCTATGCGTTTGTCCACTGGGGACTCTACGGCGGCTACGGCAGGCACCAGAAGGGGTTCGTCACCTTCGTCGCGCGACTCGGGCGCGAGCCGCTCACCGAGGTGCTGTTCCAGGAATGCTTCAAGCTGACCTACACCGAGATGTTGTTCGAACTGCGCACGCACATTGAGTTCACCCGGACCAAATTCGCCGGCGTGCGCGCGGGCAAGGGCCAGAAGATTCCCGAGCCGCCCGCTTTCACGGTGCGCGAGGCGACCGAGGCGGAGATCGGCCGGCTCAAGGGCGACACCCTCATGCTCGCGGGCAACGCGACCGCCGCGCGCGCCGCGTTGCTCGACGCCTACCGGCGCGGCGCCCGCGAGGCCGGATTGCTGGCGGCCTTCGGATTGAGCGAACTGGTCACCGGCGAACCGGCGCGGGCGAGGAAACTTCTCGAGGCGGCCGTTGCAAGCAACGCCGTCCGCCCGCGCGCCTACGTCGAACTCGCGCGGCTGCGGCTGGCCGAGGGACTGGCGCTGCCCGCCGGAGGCAACGGCCGGCTCAGCTTGGAGCAAACCGCCCGCGTACTGGAGCCGCTTTTCACGGCGCGCGCGCAGACTCCGGCTTTGCCCGAGGTCTATGACCTCATCGCCGCAACCTGGGAGGCCTGCTCCGTCGCTCCCGGAGCGGCCCATCTTGAAGTGATCGAGGAGGGCGTAAGGAAATTTCCGCGTACCCCGGCGCTGGTCTACCGCGCCGCCGAGCTGCGGGCGAAGGGCGGATTCGTGTCCGAGGCGCACGGCTTGGTCCGCCTCGGCCTGCGCGTGGCGACAGATGCGGCCATGCGCGCTAAATTCGAGCAACTGGCTGCCAGCCTGCCGCCCCTCGCTGCCCGATAGCGGCGGGTGACACCCAAGATGGGAATTTCCGTGGGGGAGGGATTCCCTGTTGTCGCTCGCGCCCCATCGGTCGTAGCGTGTTGACTTCCTTTTTCCTATGAACGCCGTTTCCCTCCCCACCAGCCTGCCTGAGAAGATCGGCCAGATGCTGTTGATTGGTTTTCGCGGCTGCGCGCCGGCGGAGTGCGAGCTGATTGGGCGCGACATTCGCGACCACCACGTCGGCGGCATCATCTTGTTTGATCAGGAAATGGCGGGCGGAACCATCGATTCGGTATCACGGCGGCGCAATATCGAGTCGCCAGCGCAGGTGCGCGAGCTCGTCGCGTTCCTGCAAGCACAGGCGCGCGTGCCGTTGCTCACCGCGATCGATCAGGAAGGCGGGCGCGTCAACCGCCTGAAACCCGCGTATGGCTTTCCGGAGAGCATTTCCCACGAGGAACTCGGTCGGCTCGACGACCTCGCCGAGACGCATCGCCACGCCGCGATCACGGCGCTGACGCTCGCTGACCTCGGGCTCAATCTCAACTTGGCACCGGTTGTCGATCTCGACGCGCATCCCGACAATCCGATCATCAAGGGCAAGGGGCGCAGCTTTTCCGCGGACCCGGAAGTGGTGGCCCGGCACGGCGGGGAGTTCGTGCGGGCTCACCGGGAGCACGGCGTGTTGTGTTGTGCCAAACATTTTCCCGGCCATGGCAGCGCCACCGGTGATACCCACCTCGGTCTGGTCGACGTCACCCAGACGTGGACGGAGCAGGAGTTGATTCCCTTCCAGCGCCTGATCGAGGCCGACCGGTGCGATGTGGTCATGAGCGCGCACGTGTTCAACGCGCGGCTTGATCCGACGCGGCCGGCGACGCTTTCTCCCGCCGTCATTACCGGCCTGCTGCGAGATCAGCTTGAATTCTCCGGCGTCGTGATGAGCGACGATCTGGAGATGAAGGCGATTTCGGCCCACTATGGTCTGGAGAAATCCGTGTCGGCGGCGATCGAGGCTGGCGTCGATGTGCTCTGTTTTGGCAACAACATGAGCTATGATCCAGACATCGCGGCAAAGGTCGCCGCGATCATTGGGCGTGCCGTTGAGTCGGGCCGAATTGCTGAGTCGCGCATCGAAGCCTCGTGTCAGCGCGTGCTGGCGCTGAAGCGCAAGGCCGGCCTGATCAAATGATTTTCCCCAGCACACGGATGAGCACGGATAAGAGTTCTCTCCCGGATTGCCCTGACTTTTCCGGTATCCGTGCGTATCCATGGTATCTGTAGTCAAAACCCCGTCATGAATCGTCTCAAACTTACCTGTTTTCTTTCCGCGGTTGCCTGCTTGTTCGCCGGGTGCGCGACGCGCCCTGGCACTCCGCTCGAGCGCCAGGGCGATGAAATTATCGTGGCCGGCCAACTGTTTCACACCGGCACGCGCGTCATCACCTGGATGGACCCGGGCGGCTACGACGCCTACCGGGTGGAGCGGCGCTTCAGTCCGGTTGAGGAGAGCAACTGGTCCAAGACCCAAATTGCCAAGCCCGAGCTGAAGGAGCCGAACCGCTACGGCCTCCGTTCGGCGCAACTGACCCCGCAGGAGATCGAGCGCGTGCGCGGCGGCGGCTGGGACCTCGTCACGCTGCGGCGGGTCGTTGACCAGTTTGTGTTGCACTACGACGTCTGCGGGATCGCGAAGCAGTGCTTCAATGTCCTGCACGACCACCGCGGGCTCAGCGTGCACTTCATGCTCGATCTGGATGGCACCATTTACCAGACGCTCGACCTGAAGGAGCGAGCGTATCACGCCACGACTTCGAACCACCGTTCCGTCGGCATCGAGATCGCCAACATGGGTGCTTACGGGCCGAACGACACCAAGACGCTCGACGCGTGGTATGTGCGCGACGCCAACGGTCGACCGTTCAT
>JAUXOH010000301.1 GCA_030682505.1 Candidatus Didemnitutus sp.
AGCGCCAATTTGGCGCTGTCTTTACACTCCCTTCCACAAGTCACTTGTCAGAAGCGACAGGGGTGCGCCGTTGTTGCCTAATTCTAGTGCGAAGAAATCTTTATTCTGGCTAATACCCATACCGGCCAACCCGGCGCAGCTGGTCCATTGAAGAGTGAACCGTCCTCCTAGGCGCAGGGCTCGGACCTCCGAACGAGCGCCGTGTCCGTTCGACAATCGCTAGATCAATTGCTTGATCGCCTCGCGCCCCGCTTTGCTGACGACGACAAAAATGTGCTGTTCGTCCGCCCACGAGACCGCGCTGGCCCCAATCCCATCGCGAAACGTAAGCTGGAGCTTTTCTGCCACGGATGGGAAATCCGCGACTTTCGCGACATAGCAGTGATACCACTTTCCATCTCGCGAGAAGCAGACCTCGAGGATATCTCGGCCGTCGAAACTAATTGTGCGACACCCGCCCTTCTTGAGTCCCTCGAAATCAACTGGCACGCCACGTCCCAGTTGCATGTTCGCTGTGCCAAGCATTTTCTGGAATTCCTTTGCTTCGATCCCATGGCCCCCATGAGCCATCCGCAGGGTGTCGGTCAGCGCAAAATCGATCATGACGGGCTGGGCCTCAACCGCCTTTGGCCACAGGGCAAACGTGAGCACGAGTAAGACCGTCGCACTGGCCGCCATCCCCAACAACCCGGGAGACTGCCACCAAGCTCGAGTCGCTGGCTGCAGCCGCTCTTCGCTGAACTTGGCTCCGGCCAAGATAGAAGCGCGCAAGTCCAGCGGTGGCTGCACAGCGCCCAGTTTGGCGCAAATCGCGCGGTCAAAGGATTGTTGGGCGGAAAACCACTTTTCGATCGCAGGATCTTGTTTTGCCCGGACGAGTGCAGCTGTAAAAATGGGATCTCCCGCATCGCTGCCGTTGGGCCGGTATGCATGGAGAATGAATTTTGCCTCCTCGTTTTTCATAAAGATATCCTCGTTTTCGAGTCGAATGAGATCACGCGGGCCGCAAGACCGGAGTCTTTGCGCGCCAGCGTCGCCCGAAGCTGGGCCTTGCCGCGCGAGAGGCGCGACATCACGGTGCCGATGGGCACCTCCAGCGTTTCGGCGATTTCCCTGTAAGCCATTTCCTCGAGGTAAAAAAGGGTGAGCGGCACCCGGTAGACTTCGTCAACCTCATGCAGTGCCTCGACGACCAGATTGGCATCCATGCCCGCGACAACATCCACCTCCGGGGCGGCCGGGTCCGCCTCAGCCGCCGGAAGATCTTCCCATGCACGCACATACTCGGCCCGACGGCGCACCCGCAAGAACTCACGATAGAGCGTGGTAAACAACCACGACTTTGCTTTCTCGGTCTCACGTAATTGTGACCCTTTTCGCGCCCAGATGAAGAAAGTCTGCTGGGTCAGGTCACACGCATCCGACGTGTTTTTCGTCAGACTGAGTGCGAAACGATAGAGGGGCGCATAGTGCACATCCACCAACTGCGTGAAAACTTCCGCGGGCATCTAGAGATAGGAGTACTCGCACCTTGGATTATTCCCGAGTCATCTGCAACCGCTGCGGTTGCCTTGCCGTGGGTGTGATTGTTGCTTTGGTAACTGATCATGACCCACGTCGTCGCTGCCATTACCGCCGCCTCCAAGACTGAGTTCTACGCCAGCTTCAATCGTCAGCTCGCCGCCGTGCTGCACGGAGAAACGGACTGGGTCTGTAATCTCGCCCAAGCCTCGGCTCTGCTCATGCAGGTCTTGCCCGACCTCAATTGGGCCGGTTTCTACCTCCTAAAAGGGGACGAACTCGTGCTGGGACCCTTTCAAGGCAAAGTCGCCTGCGTGCGTATAGCTTTGGGCAAGGGGGTCTGTGGCACGGCGGCAGCGCAACAGAAGACCGTCGTGGTGGCTGACGTGCACGCCTTCCCCGGTCATATCGCGTGTGATAGCGCATCGAACTCTGAAATCGTCGTTCCCCTCCTTGCCCAAGGCCGACTGGTTGGCGTGCTCGATCTCGACAGCCCCATCCTGGGTCGCTTCGACGCGGAAGATGCCCGGGGACTGGAACACGCGGTTGCAATCCTGCTCGATGGATCAGACGTGGTTTGAGGCTGCGCCGGGGGTTGCCAGAGCCGAAGCTTGGCCCCGCCCAACAAAAACGCCACAATTTGAATGGTCGTGGCGTTTCTAAAGTGGTGGCTCGAACTGGAATCGAACCAGTGACACAAGGATTTTCAGTCCTCTGCTCTACCAACTGAGCTACCGAGCCATAAAAGAGAGCGGTGAGTAAAAGAGTGCCCAAATGACCGCGTCAACGGGAATTTGGTGTTTTTCAGCATCCTCACTTAAACCAGCGTTTCGGCGTTCCGACTGCGCAGGTAGATGGTTTTATGATCGAGGTCGTGCACCGCTTGGATGTAGCGGACGGTGCGACTGCGGGCACGCATGAGAATCGAGTGCGTAATGGCCTTGCGACCGATCAGCTTCACTCCTGGGAGCAACCAACTGGAACTTATCCCCGTCGCACAGAAAATAGCTCCCGGGCCGGTGACCAACTCCTCAGCTTCATAGATGCGTTTCACGTTCTTGCCGGCCGGATCCTTGGCAATATCTGCCCGCTCTTCTTCGTCGCGGATCCACATCCGTAGCTGCTGGCCACCTCCGAGGGCGCGCAGCGCCGCGGCCGTCAGCACCCCTTCCGGTGAACCTCCGATTCCCATGTAAAGATCGACTCCACTATCTGCCAGCGACGGCGCAATCGCTGCTGTCACGTCACCATCGGCGATCAAGCGCAGGGCCGCTCCGATGCGTCGCACCGACGCGATCATCTTCTCGTGCCGAGGACGATCCAGAATGACGACGACCACTTGCCCGATATTCTTGCCCATGATCTTCGCCGTCTTGCGAATGATCTCCTCCACGGGGGTATCGAGGTTGAAGCGCATCGATTTGTTCTTCCGCATGGTTTCAGCCACCAGCGGGCCGTAGGCGAGTTTCTCGGCGTAAAACGAAGGGATGTTCACCATCGCCGTGCCCTGCTCGGGAGCGAGCACGCCAGCCATGACCGAAATCGAATTCGGCAGCCCTTTGGAGATGTTTGTCGTGCCGTCAATCGGATCGAGCGCGATGTTGAACTTCGGCGAACCGGGCTTCCAAGTGCCTAGGCGGTCACCGAGGAAAATCCCGGGAGCGCCATCCTTGATCCCTTCGCCAATCACCACCTCACCCCGCATGTCGATATGATCAAAGGTGCCGTTGATCGCATCGCAGGCCGCGGCATCAGCTCCTTCCTTGTTGCCTCGCCCGATCCAGTGAACGGCATTGAGAGCGGCGGCTTCCGTCGCGCGGATAAATTCGAACTCAAGACTGCGCTCGGGGTCGCTTTCGGTCAGGCTGATTCGTTTGGTCTGTTTGGCCATAGGGGCATTCGGTTGCGGTTGAACAAAGCGTGGATCCGGCGGTGACGGCAATCCGCCTCCCATCTCACGGGGCTATTATTAGAAACGGTCCTGCTCATGCGAAGCAAGCGTGGGCTCCTTGTAAATTCACCGGAGGACCCTGCCGGACGCACCCCGGATTGCACGCCCGTCGCTCCAACATCCCGGCTGTCCCCGGTCTCCCCATCAACTCGGCGGTCGGATGAAAAATCCCTGCACCCGCCACGAACCATCAGCGTCCTGCGCAAGTGAAATGACTTCGTGCGCCTTCGCTCCCTCGAACATGGTCTCGAAGCGCACGATCCAGTATTCTCCCCGTGGCGCTCGGGGAGCCTCCGTTGAAAATCTTGCATCAAGCAAGTGGCGGGAGCCCACGCGACCAAGGGGCTTGCGAGCCCGATTCATCGCGTTGGTCCATTGCTGCTCGGTGGCAGACTCCTTGAACGACTCGCACGCTTCCTGCCAGCTTCGCGCATACTCGTAATTGTCGACCAATCTGAGCCAGCTTAAGGCTATCGCCGCCGAAGCCTCGGGAGAACTGGCCGACTTATCTTCAACGGCGAATCCGGAGGTTGCCAACAACAGGCCCACCGAAGCGATTAACCAGCGACGAAGCGTTTTCATAGGTGTGTTG
>JAUXOH010000003.1 GCA_030682505.1 Candidatus Didemnitutus sp.
GGGCCTTGTCCTGCATCGTTTCACGGGAAATGTTGAGCGGGAGGTCCTCGCTGTCGATCACGCCCTTGAGGAAACGCAGCCATTCGGGCAACAGGTCCTTCGGGCGTGCATCGATGAGCACCCGGCGGCAATAGAGCGCGACGGACGCTTCAAGCCGGTCGAAGCCGAGGCGCTCGGTGTTTTCCTGCGGGACGAAGAGGAGCGCGTTGATCGAGAGCGGGGCGTCGGCGGAAAAGTGCAGCCGGTAGCGCGGGTCGCCGTGGGCGTGGGACTGGAATTTGTAGAACTCCGCGTATTCCTCCTCCGTGATCTCCGCCTTGTTGCGCAACCACAACGCCTGGACGTTGGAGAGTTTGGTGCCGTTGAGCGTGATGGGGAAGCCGACGAAGGAGCTGTAGCGGGTGAGGATTTCCTTCAACTTCCACTCTTTCGCGTAGTCGGTGCAGTCATCCTTCAACTCGACGACGATCTTGCAGCCGCGGCGCTGATCCTCGACCTCCTCGATCTCGTAGCTGCCCGAGCCGTCGCTGGTCCAGAGCAGGCCGGGTTCGTCCTTCTTCCACGAGTGCGTATAAACGCGCACGCGCTGGGCGACCATGAACGCACTGTAGAAGCCCACGCCGAACTGGCCGATGAGATTGCTGTTCTTGGCGCCGCCTTCGCCCATGGCCTTGAGGAAGGCCTTGGAGCCGGAATGGGCGATGGTGCCGAGATTCTCGATCAACTCCGCCCGGGTCATGCCGATGCCGAAGTCCTGAATCGTGATGGTCTTGGCCGCCTCGTCGCTGGTAATGGAAATCTCCAGCGCCTGGTCGTCGTCGTGGATCTCCTTCTCGGTCAGCTGCAGGTGACGCAACTTCTCCAGTGCGTCGGAGGCGTTGGACACCAGCTCGCGGACGAAGATCTCCTTCTCCGTGTAGAGCGAATGGATGACGATATCGAGCAGTTGCTTGATCTCGGCCTGAAACTCGAATTTTTGCGGTGCGGTGGTGGACATGATGGAAGTGGGATGAAAGAGGTGAATCGGGACGCGAGACTGGAGAGCCCAGTAGTTTAGCGAGTTCGGAGAAAAATCAAGCCACTGGGCTGTTTTCCTGCCTGCGAGGCCCCTTTTTTTCTCGGGGGCGGGGCGCAACCGGCCCGGGCGCCACGCCACTTGAACGGAGTTGGCGCCCGATGGACAGCGTTGGTTGCGAATTCCGGCCGCCCGCCTACCTGCCGATCTGCGGCCACGAAAAAGCGCCGAAGGCTTGATGCAAGCCACCCGGCGCCGGAAAATCAGGACGAGCAGCCTCAGTCCTTGCTCGCTTCGTCCAGATGGACGGGCTCGACGTGTCCCAGTTCGTGGTCCGGGTGATTGCCGAAGAGCACGCGGCAGACACAGTAGACGAACAGGGTGGTCACAAAGCCGACCGAGAGCAGCATGACGAACCAGCCTCCGGTGGTCATGATTGGTTTCCTCCGTTCTTGCGGCCTTCAGCGTCCCAGCGCTTGCCGGCCTGGTTGATGAGCATGAGGACGAAGAAGATCGTCGTGACGATGAACCCGAAAGTCAGGCGCGCTGAGGCATTCGGATTCGGACCGACGAGATCGGTGACGTAGCTCGTCGGGTTGAATTGGGCACTGGAACCGAATTCGAAGTTCCAGCCGAAGATGTTCGCGAGCAAAAACATGGTGAAGATGATGCAGAGATATGCCGGGGTGACGTATTTCATGATCGGTCGGTAGATTTTCGGGATCTTCATTTCGGCACCCTGGTGCGCCTCGCGGATCCCCTCATCGACGCCGATGACCCAGCTGAAGACGATGATGAGAGCGGCGCCACCGAGGAAGATGAAGACGGTGCCGATCCAGAAATCGATCGTGTCGAGCGCCTTCAGGTCCTTCGAGAACCACCAGACCAGCGCCGTGCCGATCGCGGTGATCAGACCGAGGATGGCCATGGCGGGTTTGCGCGTCAGGCCGAAGCCTTCCTGGAAGAAAGCGATGCCGGGCTGCAGCATGGAAAGCGAACTCGTGACGGCCGCGAGAAAGAGCAGCAGGTAAAAGATGGTGGCGAAGAAATCCGCGGCCGGCATCTGCGAAAAAACATACGGCAGCACGTTGAAACCGAGGGCGAAAGTGCCCTGGCCGGCGACGCCCGCTGCGCCGAGAAACACGAAGGCGGCCGGCACGGTGATCAGGCCGCCGAGGCCGACCTCGCAGAATTCGTTGGCCGACGCCGCCGTCAGGCCGCTGAGCACGACATCATCCTTCTTCCGCAGGTAGGAGGCGTAGGTGATGATTGCGCCGAAGCCGACGGAAAGGGAGAAGAAGATCTGGCCGGCGGCCGCGAGCCAGAGCTGCGGGTTGCGCAGGTTCTTCAGCATCGACGGCGTCGCGATGCGCTCGCTGCCATCGGTGGCGAGGGTGGTGACGCGGGTGGCGGCGACGGCATCGTTGACGAGGATCTCGACGGTCCTCCAATTGCCATCAACGAGGCGCTCGACGACGGGTTTGGCGGGATTCCACATGAAGCCGAGGCCGTTCATCACGCTCTGGTCGGGCTTCGCGGCATCCGGGGTGCCGAGCGTCAGCACGCGGGCGAGGATGATGATCGCGATCGCGATCAGGATGGGCATGCCCCACTTGCAGACGAACTCCACGCCCTTGTTGATCCCGCGGTAGATGAAGAAGAAATTGAGCGCGTAGACGATGATGACGAAGAGGCCGACGTCCTGCAGGCCGAAGTGGATCGATGCGCCGTCCGCGCCGGCCCCGGTGAAGCGGTTGAAGAAATCACCGAAATTGATGCCCGGCTGGCTGAAGGTTCCCGTGGCGGCGTTGAGCGCGTAACCGAGGCACCACGCCTCGATGTAGACGTAATACATGTAGACCATCACCGGCACGATGAAGCCGAAGATGCCCAGGTATTTTCCGAAACGGTGCTTCACGATGCTGTAGAAGATGCCGGGCGAGGAATGGAAGCCGGCAATGCCGCCGCGCCGTCCCATCGTCCACTCGGCCCAGCCAATCGGAATACCGATGAGCAGGAGCGAGATGAAGTAGGCGATCATGAAGGCGCCGCCGCCGTATTGCGCCGCGAGCCCGGGGAAGCGGAGGAAGTTGCCCAGACCAACCGCACTGCCGGCCACGGCCAGGATCACGCCCAAGCGCGAACTCCAGGCCTCTTTCAAGGGGGTATCAGCCATAAGTGGGCCGATGAAAGGCGAACCGCGGGCGCGAGCAAACACCAAGTTGGGTATTTGCACGCGGCGGGACGCTTTCGCCTTTGCCAGCGCGCGGGCGATGGCTTGTCTAGGCCGCACGTGACGCTCATCGACCGATACCTCTTGCGGGAGTGGCTGAAAATCCTCGGCCTGCTGCTTTGCGCCACGATGGGTCTGCTGCTGATGCAGGCGCTCTACGACAATTTCCGCGATCTCATCGAGGTCGGCGCGAGTTTCGGCGAGATGTTGTTTTACTACGCGGTGCTGATGCCGAGCTATTTCTCGATCGTGTTGCCCATTGCCCTGCTGCTCTCGCTGCTCTTCGTGCTGGGCAAACTGCATCGCAACAACGAAATCACCGCCATCCGCGCGGCGGGCCTGAACATCTTCAGCACCACGCGCTCCCTCTGGGTCGCGGGTTTGGTGCTCTGCGGGGTGTCGCTCTTCCTCAACGCCCGCGTCGTGCCGTGGTCGGTCGAGACCTCCCGCACCATGCTCGAGAGTTTTGAATCCCGCGCCGAGGAACTCAAGGGCACGCGCGGCTCACTCGGCTTGATCACGAGCGTCGCCTTCGACAACCACCGCGCGAACCGGATGTGGTATATCAACCGCTACAGCCGCTTCGCCGAGAAGGCCTACGGCGTCACGGTCTCCGAACTCACGCGCGAACGCCGCGAGCGCACCCGCCTGATGGCGCGCGAGGCCACCTACAACCGCGCGACGCGGCAATGGACGCTGCGCGACGGTCGCGAGATGTGGTTCGATCCCGAACTGGGCGAGCTGATGCGCTCGGTGACGTTTGCCGAAAAAACCGTTCCGCACCTCAACGAGGATCCGGAACTCATGCTGCTGATCGACCGCCGGCCGCGCGATCTGTCGTTCTTCGAACTGCAGCGCATTGTTGATTACTTCACCTTGGAGGATAACCCGAAGGTGACGCGCTACGCCGTGCGTTACTACGGTCTGCTGGCGGACACGTTCGGGCCGCTGATCATCCTGGCCATCGCGATACCGTTCGCGGTTTCCGGGGTGCGCGTGAGCCCGGTGGTGGGCGTTTCGAAGTCGATCGGCCTCTTCTTCCTCTACTATCTGTTGACCACGGTCCTGACCTTGATGGGAGGGAAGGGTTACCTCGACCCGATCTGGGCGGCCTTTGCGCCCAACCTTGCGATGGTCGGGCTCGCGACCTGGTTCTTCGGTCGGATGCGCTGAGCGGCAGCCCGCGGCTAGGTTCGCAGATAGGACGCGCCGTTGGCGTCGATGATGCAACCGGTCAGGTTGGCCGGTGCTTCGAGGGCGAGCCACGCCACGACCTCGGCGATTTCGTCCGGTGTGCCCACGCGACCGAGGGGATGTTGGTCGAGCACCTCCTGCGCCTTGGGTCCGGTCAAACTGGGCTGCGCCATGTCGGTGGCAATCCAGCCGGGCGCAACGGTGAAGAAAGTGATGCCATCCGGCGCCAGGGCCCGCGCCATGGACTGGCCAAACGAGTTGAGACCGGCCTTCGCCGCGCCGTAGGCCGGTGCCATCGGCTCGCCGCGAAAGGCCCCGCGCGAGGAGACGTTGATGATCCGGCCGGTGCCGCGCGGTCGCATGTGCTGCACGGCGAGGTAGGTGAGATTGGCCGGGCCGGAGAGATTGGCCTCCATCGTGCGCTGCCAGAGGCGGCGCCATTCGGGATACGAGGACGCCTTGATATCATGGTCCTCGTAGATGCCGGCGTTGTTCACGAGCACATCGAGCACGCCGAAGTGTTGCAGCACGCGCTTGATCAGGTCCTCGCATTGCGCCCCGTCGGCGACGTCGGCGGCGAAGACCGCGTGGCCCTCACCCTCGAGCGACAACAAGGTTTCCTGCGCCGCGACCTCGTTGCGCTGGAAGTGCACCGCCACGCGCACCCCGCGCTGGGCAAGGAACTGCGCGACGCTCCGGCCGATGCCCCGCGAGGCGCCGGTCACGAGGGCGACGGGTTGCGTTACGGCAGAAAGGGAGGTGGCCATGTGAGGAATTCCAGCGTCGCGATGCGGTCCCAGTTGGAATAGAGGATCAGACCCCAGACCGTGATGCAGTTGAGGTAGGAGAGGAAGACCGCCGCGCTGCCCATGTCTTTCGCGCGTTTGGCGAACAGCCGCTTCTCGAGCGAGATGTCGTCAATCGTCCACTCGATCGCGGAGTTCACGAGTTCCATGATCACGATCAGGAACAGCGAGGCGATCATCAGGGCGGTCGAAACGGCATTGACCGGCAGAATGATCGCCAGCGGCGTCAGGATCGCGACGAAGATCAGGTCTTCCCGGAACGACGGCTCGTGCTTCAGGGCCGCCCAGAATCCCTCGATGGCGAAACGGACGGAGTGGAAGAAATTCCGAAAGTCGCGGCGCTTGTTCTCGGGTTCGATGGGTGAATCAGGCACGATCGGAAGTTCAGCGCGCGCGCGCGCTTTTCACAAATCCCAATTTGCCCGCCGAACCAGCGTGGACGGTTCAACCGACCAACCGGCGCAAACCGCGGGGTTCGGCCTTTTGAAGTCCGAGGGCGCGCAGGGAATCGGTCACCGTTTCGTCGTGGCAACCGATGAATTCCAGCAAACGGCGCACGAAGCGGGCCTTGGTGGCGGCAGCGATGTTCATCACGGCCCAGAATTGCGTGTCCTCGATCTGGCGGGCGTGGTTGTGGGCGCGAATCTCGTTCACCGCCTCGCGGTTGAGCATCAGGTAGCGGCGGACACTGTCTTGGTGGAGACAAAATCGGCGAAGTCCGCCGCGTGGTTCCGCGCCACCCACGCCAACAGCGCGACGTAGCGCTCGGATTCCGTCGGATGCCCGGCCGCAATCTGGGGCCGGGGCAAAAATGTCGCCCCGTGCAACTCCCCGTTTTTCATGCGCTAACTCTAGTCCAGTTCAATCGATTGCGCAAACCGGCCGTCGACCGGCCGTCGGCCGCCCCATGCCGGGCTTGCCTCCGCCGCATCGAGTCCTGACCCTGTCAAAACCACGATGTCCACGACCCTCCAACGCGACCCCACCTGGTCTCCCGACCGCTGGCTGCCCACGACGCGCGACGAGATCGACGCGCGCGGCTGGGATTATGTGGACGTCATCATGGTGTCGGGTGACGCCTACGTGGATCATCCGTCGTTCGGGGCCGCTGTGGTGGCGCGCCTGATCGAGAGCGAAGGGCTCCGCGTGGCGATATTGCCGCAACCGAACTGGCGCGACGATCTGCGCGATTTCAAGAAACTCGGTGTCCCGCGCCTGTTCTTTGGTGTCACCGCCGGCTGCATGGATTCGATGGTCAACCGCTACACCGCGGCGAAAAAGATGCGCAGTGAGGACGCCTACACGCCCGGCGGCGAGCACGGCTACCGGCCCGACTACGCGACCACCGTCTACTCGAAGATCCTCAAGCAGCTTTATCCCCATGTGCCGGTGATGATCGGCGGCATCGAGGCGAGCCTGCGCCGCGTCACGCATTACGATTATTGGTCGGATCAGTTGATGCCCGGCATCCTCGCCGACAGCCAGGCGGACCTGTTGATCTACGGCATGGGCGAACTGCCGCTGATGGAAGTGCTGCGCCTGCTGAAGCGGGGCGTGCCGTTTGCGTCGCTCACCAACATCGCCCAAACTGCGGTGTTGCTTCCGGCCGGCACCGACGTGCCGAAAAACAAGAACTGGGACGACTTCGAGCTCCACACGCACGACGAGTGTCTCGCCGACCGCGAGCTCTACTCCACGAATTTCAAGAACATCGAGACCGAGTCGAATCGTGTCAAAGCCCGCCGGCTCATCCAGCGCACGGGCGACCGCGCGCTGGTGGTCAATCCGCCTTACCCGACGATGAACGAGGCCCAGATCGATTCGAGTTTCGATCTGCCTTACACGCGGCTGCCGCACCCGAAGTATCTCAAGCGCGGCCCGATCCCCGCCTACGAGATGATCAAGCACTCGATCAACATGCACCGCGGGTGCTTCGGCGGGTGCAGTTTCTGCACGATCTCGGCGCATCAGGGCAAGTTTGTCGCCAGCCGCAGCAAGGCGTCGATCCTGCGCGAGGTGGAGTCGGTCAAGTTGATGCCGGATTTCCGCGGCACGATCAGCGATCTCGGCGGCCCCTCGGCCAACATGTACAAGATGAAGGGCAAGGAACAGTGGATCTGCGACGAGTGCATCCGCCCCAGTTGCATCTGGCCCGATGTCTGCCGCAACCTCGACACCGACCACTCGCCGTTGCTCGAGATCTACGAGGCCGTGCGCGAGACCCCCGGCGTCAAGCACGCCTACGTTTCCAGTGGCATCCGCTACGATCTGTTTTTGCACGACAAGGGCGTCACGCCCGAGGTGCAGGCCAGCCACGAGCGCTACATCGAGGAACTCGCCGCGCATCACGTGCCCGGCCGCCTCAAGGTCGCCCCCGAGCACACGAGCGACCACGTGTTGCGGATCATGCGCAAGCCGACCTTCAATCTCTTCTACAAGTTCAAGGAGAAGTTCGACCGCGCCGCGAAGAAGGCCGGCAAGCCCGACACGCCGATCATTCCGTATTTCATCAGCTCGCATCCGGGCTCGCGGCCGGAGGACATGGCTGAACTCGCGCTCAAGACCAAGGACCTCGGCTTCCGCCTGGAGCAGGTGCAGGACTTCACGCCCACCCCGATGACCGTCGCCACTGAAATCTACGCCACCGGTTTTCACCCCTACGACGGCAAGCCCGTCACCGTGGCGCGCACGCCCGCCGAGAAACAGGAGCAGCGCAGTTTCTTCTTCTGGTATAAACCCGAGATGAAGGCGGCCCTGCGCAAATCGATGCAACGCCTCGGCCTCGGCGATCTCGCCAGCCGGTTGCTCGATCAAAAGCGCAAGACGGTCGATGTCACGCCGCCGCCGCACATCGCCCCCTGCGGCATGCCTGTGCCCGTGCCCGGAGCCCGCCTCGCCGCGGCCACGGCCCAGCCGCGCCGACCCAAGAAATCCTTTGGCGTGGACAACCTCCTGCGCGAAGCCGGCGTCAGGTTGCCGCTCTCCAAGTTGGGCAAGCCCGGCCCGCAGAAGTCCTCGCCGGACAAACCGTAATCGGCGCCGAGCAGCGCGCTTGGCGCTCCCCGGGATCGGGGTGGCACGCGTTGTCCCCAACGCGTTTAATTCAGGTTCGGCCAGCGGGTTGGGGTCAACCCGCTCCACCTTGGTCGTGGCGACCGACCCCACGCAATCGAGCACTG